>JAEERM010000042.1 GCA_016285835.1 Fibrobacter sp. | reverse complement strand
CTGTTATTTTCGAGAACTCGCGCCACGAAAATGCGGAGCGGCGCTTGCGGTCCTCGTAGTAGTCCAGCATGTACTGGCGAAAATCTATGTAGTCGATTATCGGTTTCATCAATGATAAATATAAAACTGAAAATTCAGTGAGTCAAGTGTTTTATGCAACAAAAGTTCAATTTTTTTAATAAAAATCACAAGATTTTGATAAATATCACAAAAAAATTTTCTATATGCAACGCCTGTTGCATATAGGGGGAGGGTCGGGTTGAGGTGCTTAGGATGTTAGGCTGGAATGTTTATAATGTCGGGTTAGTCTGTCGTGGCCGTCTTGCCGTTATTCCCCGTAGTCGAATGCGAGGATGGCCACCATCTGGTGCGTCTTTTCCATGTCAGCCTGCGTCGCGCCCGTACCGTCGCTCTCGAAGAGCGTCCACGCGTCGGGCATCCAGCCGTAGGCGTTCACGGTGAGTTCCTTGCCCATGGCGATTTCAGCGGCCTCCACGTCTTCCCAGCGGACAGGCCCTGCGGGCGCCTTGTAGTAGCGCAGCATTCCGAGTGCTTCCATGGATTCGGGGTGGTCGTCAATTAGCTGGTAAACGCAGTCCTTGTAACTTTCTCCCTTCAACCGGATAACGCGATAAAGCCTCTTGCGTCCGAGGAATTTGGAGAGGTCTCCGTGGTGGACGTCGATCTTGCTGCCCTCGCCGAAGAACGTAGCGAGTTCGCGGAAGACTTCGGAACTCTCGTCCAGTAGGGGCGAGAACTTCTTGATGAGTGCGCTAACATCTGTTGGGCTCATACGTTTATACCGGAGTTAGACGGTGTCCATGAAGGTGCGCTGGATCTTGTTGAACACGATGATTCCAAGCGCGAGAATGAATGCGGCAAATCCAGCCGTGTAGCCGAGTGCGGCCCAGCTGAATTCACCTACGCCGAGCATCCCGAACTTGAACGTTTCCATGATGCTGGTGAGCGGGTTTGCCTGCATGAGCATCTTGAGGCGCGGGTTCTCGATCGTGCTGAGCGGGTAGATGACCGGTGTCGCGTACATCCACAGTTGTACAATAAAGCTGAGCAAAAATGTAAGGTCGCGGTACTTGGTGGTGAGGCTGCTGAACAGTACTCCGAATCCAAGCGCAAGTGCCGCAATCAGTGCGACAAGTACCGGCGTGAGCAGCAAGTAGACGTTCGGGTGTACAGGAGCGTCGGTAAAAATCAGGTAATAGGCAAAGACGAGCAGGAACAAACCCATCTGTATGCCGAGGCGCACAAGATTGCTCGTGACAGTCGCAAGCGGCACCACGAGTCGCGGGAAATACACCTTACCAAACATGTTCGCGTTTTCGATGAACGTTTTGCTTGTCTGGTTCAGGCTTTCCGAGAAATAAGTCCAGAGGCAAATACCCGCAAGGTAGAACAGTGGCTGCGGGAGCCCGTCGGTAGAGATTTTTGCGATGCCGCCGAACACGACCATGAACATGATGGTTGTCATGATAGGCTGGATAAAGAACCACAGCGGCCCGAGAATGGTCTGCTTGTACCAGGTAACAATGTCGCGCTTGACGAACATGCGGTACAAATCGCGATACTGCCAAAGCTCGCCGAAGTCGACCGAGAAAAGGCTCGACTTTGGCTTGATGACTGTGGTCCATTCGCTCATTAGAACGTCCGTTCGCGTACCACGTATTGCGGCGACTGGTTGATGCTGATGTAGATGCGGCCCAGGTATTCGCCGATAAGCCCGAGCAAGAGCATGATCATGCCGCCGATAAAGAGCAGCGTGGCGAGCATGCTAGTGTAGCCCACGGGGACTTCGGGGAACATCAATTTTTTATAGATGACAAAAATGCCCGATGCAAAACCGACCAGGGCGCAAAAGAGCCCGATAAAGGTGGCCGCACGGAGCGGCTTGACAGAAAAAGCGGTAAAGCCGTTAATCCAGAGGCCGATAAGCCCAGCAATAGTGTAGCCCGATTCCCCTTCGAGGCGACGGCGGTGCCCTACGGCGACATTGCCCAGGTTCTTGGTCGCACGGAAGACGAGCCCGCTGATGTAAGCGAAGGGATGGGGGTAGCGCACAATTTCGTCGACGACAAACTTGCGCATGATGAAAAAGCTCGTGGTGCGGAGCGTCTTGGGTTGCCCGATAATCGCTTCGGCCATTTTCTTGTTGACCCAGGTGCCAAAACGGCGGAACAGGTGCTGTGCAGAATGCTCGTAGTACCCGTAAACCACATCGTAGCCTTCTTCCAACTTGTCGACCAGCTTGAATGTGTCGGTAGCGGGCGTTTGCCCATCGTCGTCGAGGCTGATGATGTAATCGCCAGAAGTTTGCCCGTAGCCCGCCATCAAAGCGCAGTGCTGCCCGAAGTTTTTCGCAAGGCAGATACCCTTGATGCGACTGTCGGTGGCGGCAAGTCCCTTGATGACCTGCCATACATTGTCCGGGCTACAGTCGTTGACCAGGATAATTTCGTAATCCGTATCGGAACGAGTCGCCATGGTCTCGCGGATTTCTTGCACCACGGTCTCAATGGTATTCTCGCTGCGATAGCAGGGAATGACGAATGAAAGCTTGATTTTGGCCTGTTCAACGTTCATATGGAGGAATATAATAAAGATTTAGCCCCAAATGGGCGTTTTTATTTACATTTAGGCTATGCAAGTCCCATTCAACCAGCCGCCCTTCGTGGGGCCCGAAATCGATTACGTACGCAAGGCCGTCGAAAGCGGCCGTATTTGCGGCGACGGGCAATTCAACCAGAAATGCCATGCCTGGCTGGAAAAAAGGACGGGAGTCGCCCGCGCGCTCCTCACCACAAGCTGTACGCACGCACTCGAAATGTCGGCGCTGCTCTGTGGCATACAGCCCGGCGACGAAGTCATCATGCCATCGTTCACGTTCGTCTCTACCGCCGATGCGTTCGCCATGCGCGGTGCCAAATGCGTGTTTGTGGACATTCGCCCCGACACGATGAACATCGACGAGAAGTTGATTGAAGACGCCATTACCGAAAAGACGCGCGCCATTGTGCCTGTACATTATGCCGGAGTCGGCTGCGAAATGGATACCATCAACGCCATCGCCCGCAAGCATAACCTGTTTGTTATCGAAGATTCTGCACAGGGAATGATGTCCACTTACAAAGGCAAAAGTCTCGGTGCGCTTGGTGATTTTGGCTGCTACAGTTTCCACGAAACAAAGAACTATAGCATGGGTGAAGGCGGAGCCATCCTCATCGCCGACAAGAAATATGCCGACCATGCCGAAATCATCCGCGAAAAAGGTACGAACCGCGTGCAGTTCCACAGGGGCGAAGTCGACAAATACACATGGGTAGAACTCGGCTCCAGTTACCTGCCCAGTGAACTCAACGCCGCTTACCTTTACGCCGAACTCGAAAACGCGCAGAAGATTTACGACAACCGTATGGCGAGTTGGAACGCCTATCGGGAACGTTTGCAGCCGCTCGCAGATGCGGGTGATTTACAACTCCCGTACATCCCCGCGGAATGCAATCACAACGCGCACATGTTCTACTTGAAGGTCGCCGACCTCAAGACACGTACCGCTCTCATCGCGCACCTCGTGAAAAACGGCATATTGGCCGTGTTCCACTACGTGCCGCTCCACAGCGCCCCCGCAGGCAAACGTTTCGGGCGCTTCAACGGCGAAGACCGCTACACCACCAAGGAAAGCGACCGCCTGTTGCGCCTGCCCATGTTCTACGGGCTGAAGCCTGCCGACTTGGAATTTGTGTGTAGCAAAGTGAAGGAATTCTTCGGGAAGTAAGGAACCGGGAAAATGTCGCAAAAAAAACTTCTCCTTCTCGGCGGTAGCCATGCCGAAATCCCGCTGATTCAGGCCGCACAGGCGCTGGGCTGGTACGTGATTACCACGGGCAACAATCGCGATGGCCTCGGCCACCCGCATGCCGACAAGACGGTGTTTGCGGATTTTAGCGACAAAGAAACGATGCTCGAGTTGGCGCGGGCCGAGGGTGTGCAGGCGGTTTGTTCCGGCTGCAACGATTTCGCTTTGCTTTCGACGGTGTACGTCTGCGAAAAGTTGGGATTGCCTGGGCACGATTCCTATGTGACTTCCCTTGAGATTCACCATAAGGACAAATACCGCGCACTTGCCACAAGGCTCGGCATCCCGACGCCAAAAGCCATTACGGTCCACACGGACAATGCCGACGAATTTGAATCTGCCATTGCGCAGCTTACTTTCCCGATTATCGTGAAGCCTGTCGATTTGACGGGCGGCAAGGGCATCCACCGCGCGGCATCGCCCGAAGAAGCCCGCGAAGCTTACAAGGATGCTTGCACTCGCACGCGGCAAGATCATGTCGTCGTTGAAGAATTTGTGCAAGGTTCAAATCACGGATTTTCTGCCATGCTTGTGCAGGGCAAGGTCGCGTTCGCCTTCGCCGACAACGAGCAGTACTATCTCAACAAATACTTGGTCAGCGGAGCGAATACGCCTAGCACTTCCGGCAGCGCAACCCTCGCCAAACTCCGTGATTACTGCGAACGCATCGCCCGCGAGCTCAACCTTGTCGATGGCATTTTGCATATCCAGTATATCGAAAAAGCAGACGGCACGCCTGTCATCATCGAGATTTGTCGCCGCCCGCCGGGAGATTTGTACATCAAGTTCGTGAAGTATGCAACCGGCATTGACTACCCGAAATTTATTATCATGGCGGAAACGGGCATGGACATTTCCAGCATTGCCGACGTGCCCACGCAAGGTTTTTGGCTACGCCACTGCGTTATGGCAGACTGCCAGGCCGGTGAAAACGGCAGCTCAGGCATCGTCCGCGATGTTACCTTCGCTCCCGAAATCCAGGAGAACATCGTCGAGAAATTCCTGTGGTACAAACCCGGCGAAGTTATTGCAGATAAACTCACCTACAAAGCAGGAATCGTGTTCTTTAGATTTGATACATTTGAAGAAATGGTCAACAAAACCTCTCAAATGACGAATTTGACAAAAATCATCGTAAAATAAAGCGTCGGCCAAGGAAGGGGAGGGTGCAGGGAGGGGACCGTGCGGCCTTCGCAACTCTGAGCTGGGTCCCCTCCCGCATAATTTAAAAAGCGTTATGCCGATGCGGCAGGAAAATATCCTATATTCAAAAATATGAAGAAGGAACCTTACCAAATCGCATTTATCGGGGGCGGCATCAATTCGGCCATCGGAGAAGTCCATAAGGCAGCAAGCCAGATGGACGGGCATTTCGAACTCGTTGCGGGCGCGTTCAGCACCCACGCCGAGACGAACAGGCAGACTGCCGAAGCCTGGGGCGTAACCCCGGAGCGCACCTACGCTAACTACCGCGAACTCCTTGAGGCCGAAAAGGGCAAGCTCGATGCCGTGGTGGTGCTTGCGCCGACAGACTTGCACAAGGACATCGTCATTGACGCGCTGAATGCCGGGTTCCCTGTGATTTGCGAAAAATCGCTTGCCACCAGTGTGGCCGAGGGCGAAGCCATCGCGAAAGTCGTCGCCGAGACAAAAGGATTCTTCTGCACCACGTACAACTACACCGGTTACCCGATGGTGCGAGAACTCAAACAGTTCATTGCAGACGGCAAACTCGGTAAAATCCAGCAAGTGCAAGTGGAAATGCCACAAGAAGGCTTCATGCGCCTTGGCGCCAATAACGAGCCTCCCAAGCCGCAGGCCTGGCGCCTCAAAGACACCATCATCCCGAAGATTTCCTTGGACCTCGGGAGCCACCTGCACAACATGATTTATTTCTTGACGGGTGAACGCCCCGAACACATCGTGGCCGATCAAACCACCTTCGGACTATTCCCGCAAATCGTGGATAATGTGGGCGCACTCGTACAGTACACGAACAACGTGCGTGCGCAAATTTGGTTCAGCAAGACGGCGCTCGGCAACCGCAACGGGTTGCGCATTCGCGTGTATGGCAGCGAGGGCAGCGCCGAATGGTTCCAGCTGGAACCCGAAACGCTCAAAACTTGCGACCTACGCGGCAATGTGAGCCTCCGCGACCGTACCGGTGACGTGAAAATCGCAAACCAGCAGCGTTACAACCGTTTCAAGGCGGGCCACCCTGCAGGATTCATCGAAGCGTTTGCGAATTACTACAAAGATATCGCCGACTGCATCAAGCAATATTTCGAGACCGGCTCCTTTACAAGCCAGTATGTGTGCGGAATTCACACGTCGCTCGAAGGCCTTGCCATGATGCAGGCCGCCGCGAAATCCGCACAAAGTAACAAGTGGGAAGCCGTGCTCTAGTAGCCCAATACGCGACTGCCTGTCGCAGTCCGATGTGCAAATAAAGATGAACCGTCTTTTTGTGTTTTCTGTTTGAAAAACACATTTTTTCTCTTTTTTGCACAAATTCAAACGCTATGGCTTGAAAAAAAAAGATTTTTGCTATCTTTGCGCTCGGAGCCTTAGCTCAATCGGTTAGAGCGTCGGACTATCAACCCAGCCCCGAAAATTTTTCATTAAGTACTCCATTGGATGCCCGAAGGTAAAAGCCTTCGGGCCTTTTTCATCAGTAAAATCAAGGCTTCCGGGGCGATTTGGACTGTCTGTCGCGGTTCTCCGTCGCTTGTAATGGTTTTTCCCGAAAGATGGGAGAAACCGCCAAAAATCGGGTATGATGTGAGACATTTGTGAGCTTTTTGTGAGCCGACTTTTAGGCAAATTTTAGTAGATTTGTTTGTATGAAAAGCTACAGCATATCGCAGCGGTACAAGTATCGCGGCAACCTTACATGGTACGGGAGAATCGCGGAGGATGGCGAGTTCTCCTACATCAGTCTCAAGACCAAGCGCAAGAGCGACGCACAAGAATGGCTGAACATGATGAACGCGGCCAGGTTCATGCCCGAGGAAATTCGCCGCAAACTCATGCCGAAGGACAGGGGCTTCGACGAGGCGCTCCCGAAGTTCCTGGACTCCGTCGCGGCGTCCAAGGGCGACGACTCCAAGACCCACCTCGCTTACAAGTACCGACTCAAGACATTCAGGGAATGGCTTGACGCTAACGGCATCAAGACGCTCATGCGCTTCGATGCGGAACAGGCGACGAACTGGGCCGTGTGGCTGTCCGAAAGGTACGCGCCCAAGTCCCAGCACGAAATGGTGCGCTGCACAAGCCAGTTCTGCCAGTGGGCGGCTAAGATTTACGACCTGGGCGACTACAACCCGTTCCGCGATGTTGCGTTCCCCAAGGTTCCGAAACGCGCCAAGGCGTTCTGGACTCCCGAACAGATTGACAAGATTCTCGACAGGGCGCCCGACCCGGAATTTAGACTGTTCTGGTCGGTCATGGCTTTCGCTGGCTTGCGCCATGCGGAGGCTTGCCGCTTCGGGCCATCATGCATACAGGAGGACGGAAAGATGCGCGTCGTCGGCAAGGGCGACAAGGAAGCGTTCCTCCCGATTAGCGACCGTCTCAAGGCGGAAATGAAACGCTACGGCAAGATGAAAGACGGAATGTTCGCGACAGCCCGTTTCGACCATGCGGACAGATGCAACGAAACGCTGCGAATTGCAGTGGAAGCTGCGGGATATAAGAGCGACGATGCGACAAATCACAAGTGGAGACACTCTTTCGCCTCCAACCTTATCCGTTCCGGCGTTGGCCCGAAAATCGTCCAGCAGTTGATGCGTCATGAAGATGTGCGTCAAACCTTGGACACATACAGCCACTTGCTGCAAGACGACCTGGAAAAGGCTCTCAACAAGAAATAACATTCTGTACCATAATTTATATTTCGTGAAGAGGCGATTATGAAAAAAATTATAACAGCTCTTTCTTCGGCTCTCCTGCTTAGTGCTTGTGGAGAGGATTCTGCAACGCAGCCTAAGGAGCAGGCTGCCGTAGAATACAGCTACTCTTCCAGCACCCCCGAAATCAAATATTCCTCAAACGAAAACAGGAACAACAATTCATCAAGCAGCGTTAGACCTTCATCCTCTGTTACAAACAATACATCATCCAGCAATTCGCCGCAATTTAGTTCATCATCACTCAACGAACCGGCTCAATACTCCAGTGAAGTTCCTTCATCCCAATCAAGTTCGTCAATCAATAAAATATGCATAAAAGATATAGATTGCGATATTGGAGACGATTTATCTTGCAATACAGAAGGAAAAATCGTTGAAGGGAAAGATTATCCTTCAAATAGATATTACTGTACAAAAAACGGCCAATGGGTTTCTCTAACAGACGGATGGAGCTGGGATGTACCGAAAGAAGTACGTTGTGACAAACCTGTCACTTATGGCACGCTAACTGACACCAGAGAATCTCCAGCAAAGACATACAAAACCGTAAAAATAGGTTCCCAAACATGGATGGCAGAAAATCTTAATTACAAAGTGAACGACCAGAAATCAAGTTGGTGTTACGGCAACAATCCCGCAAATTGTGAAATTACAGGTCGATTATACACTTGGAATGCAGCAGTCGGGAGGAATGAAGAAGACTGCGAAGACGACAAAACGTGCGGCATTACCGAACCCGTAAAAGGTATTTGTCCAAACGGCTGGCACATGCCTAGTAAAAGTGAATGGGAAGTCCTGGTTGATTATACGAATAGCACGGCTCCAGCCAATATTTTAAAATCACAAACAGGATGGGGATGGACTTTTCACGGCGAACATTACGGCGGTTCAGACGATTACGGCTTCTGCATATTACCTGGTAGCAGAAAATACTACAACTACAGTCAGGCTCCTTCATTGAACGATACAACCATTTTTGATTACGATGGATTTGCTCTTTTCTGGACGTCAACGCTCCATTACGGCAACATTGCCTATTACGCAAGAGCAGGATATAAAGATGAAGTTACTTTTACGTACGACTTCATATATTACGGAATGTCCGTTAGATGCATAAAAGATTAAAGGATTTCTAAAGTTTCTTCACACCCGCGTTCTTTTCAACGGTTTGCAGGCACTGTTTGAGCATCAACTCCGCAGCCTTATGCACATCGCCGTTTATCTTCTTCAAGAAGGAAACGGTTTTTGTTTTAAAGTTGTCTTCAAACTTTCCGTCAAGAACATCGGGCCATTTACCGATTTTCAAATCAATCGCGAAAGTCTTTCCGAGCGTGACAGCTTCCTTCTTTAGGTTGCCTCCCAGTTCGCGATAATGCGCTCTTGTCTTTCGAGCCAAAGCAGCCATCGCGAAACCCAAATCCAAGTCGTTCGGATTCACCTGGTAATTTCTCAAGGCGTGTTCAATCTCAATCATTCAACAACACCTTCGGGGACAATATGTGGAGTAGCAACGCGAAGCAGTAAATCTTCCCCAGTCTCGACGGACTTCTTCATCGTTTCAAGCAGTTTTTCGGGAGAAAGGTCAATATCCAGGTCAGGGCCATCTGCATCCTTCTGCCCCATGAATCCGCCGAAGATATGGATAAACATATTCTCCCAGCTGAACTTCATCTGAAATTCAAAGCAGGTTTGGGACTCTAGCACATCGGAATATGTCAGCCGCTTTTTCATCACGACAAAAAATAGAAAAGGCCCTGGCATGAGCCAGGGCCTTCGTGCGTCAAGGAGGTATCTTCCTAAAATTCGTCCATCGTGAAGTGCGTCTTTCTCGCACATACGGCGATGCCGCCGCTGGAAATGACATTGTTGAGCCATTCCTTCAACCTGGACTTGCTAAACCACATCGGAGTGCCGCGTCCACCCGGCTGGTAAACTTCCAGCGGATAGACCAACTTGCCGTGACGGCTTTTTGCCAACAGCTTGTCGAAAGTGGATGTCGCCATCCCGATAAAATTCCCAGCCTCGGTACGGTCGAGAAATTCTTCATCAGCGATTATCTTCATCGGTACTCCTTTCACCATTCCTGGTGACGATATAATGCAGCGCGGCCACAAGTGGCAGCATAAAGTTTGACATGAGTCCAGACATGAACTTTTCATCATTAAACCCGAACTTCCGTGCTATCCCGCAGTAGCCCTTGGTAAGGCTCTCCGCAACGGCGAACTGCTTCGCCTCAAGCGGAATGTCCTTCATGGACTCGTCGTCCAGCACGGTTTCCTTATAAATGCGACAGAGCGAGCGTAGGCTAAGCCCTGCATCTTCCATCACGATTATCTGTTCAAGTTCCTTTTCCAGTCTGTCCATCTTCGATTCAATCCATCTAGGCCACCGCCTGCACCATGCAGCGGTCGGCTAAATCTTCACCTTGTTCCAGGAGACGTTCTCGCCTCCCTCGTAAACGAAATACTCCTTCGAGTTCACGCGTTCGTCGTCAATCTTTTCATAGACGCTGAACTTTATCCGTTCCTCAAGTGCGACGCCCGTACATTCCTTTACGACAGCTGCCATCCAGCGCAGAACGTGTGCATGGTCGTCGCAGGTAATCTTGAGTTCCGAAACGGTTACGCCCGGTACATTTGCGAAGGTTTCCTCGAACCTTCCTCTTGCTTCGTATGTCATTTTTTTTCCTTTATGGTTATTGGTTGTTGATTTTCTTAACTGTTTTTAGTCAAAGAAAGAACGCTGGCGATTCGCGCACCAGCAGCGCCGCAGCTTGGGTTAGAAAAAGCTGCGAGTTTTCTTAGTAAACAAACCGCACATGGCGCACTTTCCCGTGCACTATGTCCGTAACGAGCTGCTTCGCGGCGGCTTCGTCAAGTCCGTAGTTCATCAGGTCTTCGAGTGCTTCCCGATTCGCCATGCGTCGGTATTGGCGTTCGTCGTCCGGGAAAAGCATCGCCTCGCGTGTCGCCTTGGCATCAGCCTCCCCGAAATCGACATTGGTCAATTTCTGTGCTTCCGCAGCTTCGCGCTTGGCCGCTTCCGCCTCGCGTTTTGCCGTTTCTGCTTCTTCTTGCGCCTTGCGCAGTTTTTCTTCCGTTTCGCGTTTCTCGGCTTCCGCCTTTTCACGCGCCGCCTTTTCAAAGTCCGCCTGACTCGCCCTCAAGCGTTCCAGTTCAGCTTTCTCCGCCTCCTGTTTCTCTGCGCTGGCAAGGATGCCGTTGACCTGGCGCCTAGCGTCGTTGATGGCGTCCATCGCTTCCTGGTAGCTTTCGTCCCAGTACTTGGCGTCGTGAACATGTGCTTCGATGGCCTCAAGCACCTGCCTGCACCCTTCGGAATTGCAGCCGATGGCCGTCGCGGGAATGTTGGAAATCTCCACGATTTCCTGCTGTCTCGCCTCGATTTCCCTGATGGGCGCCATGACCTCCTTCTGGAGCATTTCGAGCGTTTCCTTCACAAGCCGCCGCGTTTCATCGACGCGCTTGGGCTTCGCCTTGAGTTCCTTGGCGACCTGTGCGCCCCTGTCCTCGATGGCGGTCTTGAGCTTCGCGAGCTTGGCGTTCATCGCCTTGCGGGCCTTGAACCCTTCCTCGGTGTGAACGTCGGCAACCAGCCCACGCGCAATCTTCTTGACCTGGTTGAGCATCGGGACAAAGTTCTTCTTGTCCAGGAAAAGCGCCTCCGGGTCCATGCAGTCCGTCTTGACCGCGAACTGTTTTCCCTCGTCGATAAGGACGAGCGCGTTGGGATTCTTTTCTTCCATCACTTCTTCGGTTTCCATCGTCGCCTCCATTAGAACTCCACCTCCTGCATCATTCCAGCTTCCACGCGCTTCGCCTCGCGGTAGAATCCGTCAATCTGGTCAAGGCCCAGTTCTTCCAGGCTGCGACAGTTGTACGCCTTGAGCGTGTCCTTAATCGCGGCGGGAATCATCTTGTTGCACACCTCGATGAATTTCGCCTTGCGGTCGCCCGTATGTTCCTGCGGCTGCTGTTCCGGCTTCGGGGCTTCCGCCCTTTCCACCGCTTCCTCAATCTTGATTTCCTTTTCGGGGTCGAGTCCCTGTTCGGGCGCGAGCTCCGCGCTCTCGTAGGGCATCCCGCCGAACTCCACGGGGAAAGCGAGGCGGAACGCACGCGCAATCGCGACCTTCTCAAGCATGACCCTGGGCTTCGACTGCCACATGGCATTGCCCTGGTCGTACTCGCTGAAAAACACCTCGCACTTTACGGGAACCTTCCTGTCCTTGCGGAAAACGCGGCAGATGCAGCTCACGTCCCCGTCCTTGGGAACAAGCGCATCCACGCTGTAGTTGCCGTTCTTGCCACTCTTGGTGGACTTTCCCCTGACGAACTCGCCGCGCCATTCCGTCTCGTAGCCGTCGTAGTTGGGGTTCATTTCGGCACGCTTGAGGTACACTTCGTACCCCGTGACGATGCTCATCGTCTTTCCGCCGTCGCGATTGTTGTACGTGACGGCATAAACTTCTTTCTTCCAGGGGTTCAGCCCGAACGCCATGGAAACCGCGAGGAACTGCTTGACCTGGTGGTCGTTGAGACCCGGTGTCGTCGCGGTGAGGTAGTCAAGCAGCAGGGCGTCGTTGACCTGCTGCGGATTGGATTGTGTAGCTATTGCGTTATTCATAGTTGTTGGTTTCCCTTTGTTGTTAGTAGTTGTTCATTTGTTGTCCCTTCGACAGGGTTTTTAGCCTTGCCGCCACGTAGTTCGTGACCGCCCCTTTCCAGTTCATAATCGTCATGCCCTCACGGGTTTTCCCTCCCCTGGAAAGCGTAATCTCCAGCCATTCGCGTCCCAGCGCGTCGTCGAGGTGCTTTTCCGCGCAGAAGTCGTAAAGTTCCTCGGTCGTCGGCAATCGCGGCGGCTGTACTTTCCTAATCTCATGTCCGTGTTTTTCGTGTCCAGCCAGGGCGTTCGCCCTGTTGACCTCGCTCCGCTGCTGGATTCTCTCGCTGGAACATTTCACCATGAACGCCCCGAAACTGTCGCCAGTCCCGTCAACATCCTCAAGTGCATCCATCGAATCCCTCACGTCGGCGATAATCTGTTCATCCGTCATTTTTCGGAAGTGCTTGATAAAGTCACTGAACGAAACCTTAGCCCAATATGGATTCGCCATGTTCAAAAGCCCTAAGTATCAAGGTTGAGGCAATGAGTCCCTGGCTCGCCGGGAAACCCTTTCGCTTGTTCTCGCTGGCCAGCTGCTCCAGGGCCTGCTTCGCCCGTGCCGTTATGCCGACCTGCCAAATTTTTTGCGTACCGTTTATTTTCTTTTGCATACTTTTCAATTTCTTTTGCCTTACATTCAAAATCTATTCAATTCTAAGCAAAAAATCAAGGGATTTTTTAAAAAATTTTTAAAAATTATTGAATACTGTGCAATTTTTGATTAAATTTATGGCATGAACGTTGAAAAATACCTTGACAGAACAAACAAGACGGCCAGCACCCTGGCCGACGAACTGGGACTCAACGCCTCAAGCGTCACCGCTTGGAAGAAAGGCAAGGCGACTCCCAGCTACGACATTTGCCAGAAGCTGCTGGAAATCGGCATGGGAATCGACGAGCTTTTCACTCCTGAACTTTGGGAGGCGATAAAGACTCGTCACGCGTCGGAGTTTCGGGGCGAGGTTGTGCTGACTCCGGAGGAGTGCGCTCTAATCGTACGCAACGGGCTTCGCAGTCTGCGTCTAAAAGATGAAAGTTCTGAAGACCAACAAGGGTAATTTCCCCGTGTTCCTTTAGCTTAGGCATAAGCAGTCCTTTGGCCCTGTTCGGGCCTTTTTTTGTGGGAACTTTTGCAAGTCGCAACGATTTGCAAACGCTTGAACCCAGGCATAACAAACGGGTTCAAGTCGCGACAAAAACTTGCAACCCTATTATATCAGTAGTAGTAATAGGAGAATAATCAACAGTAGGAGTATGAGAAGAACTCACTCCGTTATTGTGGAGATATTGATATATAAAAACCTCATACTCAACTCACGCGACAGCGCGAAAAGAAAGGAAATGAGCTTGAGGGCGATATAGATATCGAAGGGGATTTTTTCCGTCCCGACTTGAGCAGCGGAAAAAATAAAAAATTATTCTGTCAATTCGTGACACTTTCGAAAAATGCGAAATTTCGCAACTTTAGCCCCCCCCCCCTGCAAGGTCGTGCAGCGTCCTGCACGCTATCCGGCGCCATCGGGTGAACATTTTAACAGCCCTGGACAAAGAAGCGCTTGCAGCGTTTTGCACAGCGAACAAAAGCGAAACGGCGGGAACGGCTGCGATTGCTTGCGAATTGCAGGGGCTGTCAAGTGAGGCGCCTCCATTTTTGTATCTTTTACGGCGAAAAGAGAGAACAGATGCAGAATTTCGAACGAATCTTCGACATGCACCAGCCGCCCTTCAAGGCGGATTCGCTGGACGCGATGGAGTACTCCATCCTCGGCTTCTTCAAAGCCGAGGATTCCTCCCGTCCCCAGCTTGAACGCATTTCAGACCATGAGATAAAGGTTTCCATCGACGAACGCAAGGCGCAAAAGGCGCAGAAGCAGTTCGACAAGGCGGTGGAACATTCAAACGCACACAAGTTCAACAGCGCGAAGTTCGCGCTCCGCGAGGCCATCGGACTCTGGCCATACAACAGCGAATACCACCGTCTGCTTGCGCAGGTGACGATGGAAGGCGGCGACCTGGAAAAGGCGCAGGACAGCTGTCTCGACGCGCTGCTGCTTGATGACAGGAACCTGTGGGCGCTACTCCTGATGGGCAACATATTGAACGCCAAGGGGAACACCGAGGCTGCGGACGGATATTTCAGCAAGATTCTGCAATACCACCCGGAAAACGCGCTCGCGCTGAACAACCTGGGCGGCATCTACTGCAAGCAGGGCAAGTACGCGAAGGGCACCGAGCTTTTCGAGAAGTCGCTCTCCATCGACCCCGAAAACCTGAACCCCTATTATGGCATGGCGCTGACGCAGTACAGAATGCAGAACTACGCCAAGGCTTTCGACTGGACGATGCAGGGACTGGAAAAGGGTTCCGAACGCCCGGAGAACATGGCGATGCGTCCGCTGCTTATCCAGCTCGCGAAGGACGCATCCTCGAAGCTGGACGACGATTCCGCGATGCTCAGCAAGGCGATGGACGTGGCCATCGAACTTGGGCAGAAATACGGCAAGCCCGTGAAACTGCAAAAGGACGAGAACCAGCCCTTCATGGCCCATCTTGAGTTCGGCGACTTCTACGGCCGCAATTACCACATCATCAAGTATCGCCAGCAAGGACACTTCATCCACCTCATTCTCCATGAGCTGATGCACCTGGAAATGATGGAGGAAGCGAAAGCAGCAGGCAAGCTGCTGAAAATCGGCTTCAAGCAGGAAAACTTCGACCTGTTCCTCGACAAGTTCACGCCCTCGCTGCAGAAGGTCGTGAAACTGATGGGCGAAGCCAAGGCGGGACAGTTCGCGAAGCAGCTTTTCACGGGAATTTCCCAGCAGGTGATGAACAACCCGCTTGACCTTTTTGTCGAGACGAAAATCTACGAACAGCATCCGCAATTCAGGCCAGTGCAATTTTCCTCCCTGTATGACATGGAGGAAAGCAACCTCAAAGCGATAAAGGACTCGGCACGTTCCGAGTACATCCCCGCAGAAATCAAGTCCGCGAGCCGCTGCCTGAACATGATTTCGTCGCTGTTCCTTGAAAGGCATTATCACTGTAGCCTGTTCAAGAATTTCAGCACCAGCGAGCTTGACGACGAATTTGCAAAAATATCCTACAACAAGTTTGAAAGAGCCTGGAATAGTCAAAGCGCAGGCTCTGAATACGAGCTTTTCATAGACCTTGCGGAAGTGATGGAAATGAAGGACTATTTCACCATCACGAACGCGGCGGATGGCGCCTCCAAGGTAGATGAGGAAATCGAGACGGAAGCAGACCGCCAGCAAAGAAAGTTCGACGAGACGCACGGCAAGAACGACGACATGGTGAACATGATGATGAGCCAGTACATGCTTGCCGCGCTGATGGATTTCGACAAGATGGACTACGAGCAAGTCAAGGACATTTCCAGGGAGTGCGCCTTTACGGGCGTGAACGGCATTTCAGTGGGTGGTGACAAGACGTACACACTGAAAGCGTTTCCGGGCAAGCAGTTCAGCGGCTACGAATTTCTCGCTTACTATTACGTGAGCTGGGCAATCGCCGAACCCGAACACCTGCTGGACACGGGACTACCTTTCCACAAGGCTTATTCTATGGCCAGACAGATGTGGGAAAATAGGAAATAGCCCCCCCCGAATATAAAAGAAGCGAAAGAGCGACCCAATGGTTGCTCTTTTTTTACGTAAAATGACAACCATTGTTTGCACTTATTTTTGCCAACATTTGTTATCATGTACAAGATAAATCAACATATAGGAGGAACCATGTTCTGCAAAATGTCCAATCTCAAAGCAGCCATCGCAAGTATGCCTCGCGCAATAGAGCGCAACGACAAACATCTTCTTTATTACATCCACAGCACGGTTATCGAACTTCTAAATCATCTTGATGAAGAAAAGAAGCAAAAAGATAAGGCCAAACGCGAAAACGCTCAGCCTTTAATTGAAGAAATAGATAAAGTGCTAAAAAAATTTCGTCTATAAAGATACAACCATGAAGTTGTAATAAACACAGCTGTTCAAATTTCTTTAATATATTCTTTAATAACACTCACATTTCCCCAACTCTCATCAACAATGTAATGCGGAGAAATTGATAAAGAAATAAAATCGTAATTTACGGGCTTTGAAAAAGAGGCGCCTTTATAACGATTAAGCTGAACAGGCAAACTAAATGCAAATCTTTTTTTCAACAAATCATATTTATAATACTGAGGGTCTAGTTTTGTTCTAAATTGACATATTTGCAGCGCATTAGAATCTATGTCCATATCCTTTAAAATTAATGGAGATATGTCATCGCCTTGAAAACAAGAATCAGTATCGTTATAGATATAATTTACTTCACTAAACCACCTCTTTGCCAACGCATAACACATAAAATTTCCTTCATGCATGTCATACGTTGGAAAACCCTCTTTATACGAGAAATAATAGTCTCCCACATACTTATTAAAAAAATCATAACACCAAGTTCCCATGTATCCAAAATCACTATGGGCATCAACATGATAAACACAAAAAGGTTTTGTAAGCCAACCAGCTTTTATAAGTTTATCCCAAAATTCAAAAGCCTGGTCATGATGAATGAATACTCTTCCAGGTATTTTGTTCATTTTGCTGAGATGTAAATTATTTTCGAGATAATCTCGAACCCTCCGAGCACTCCACGCAGTTGTAAGGCTTCTACAAGTAGGGTCACCTCCTGTTATTCGACCGTTCTGAAAAAAATCTAAATCCAAATCCAATACATTCATGATTGTTTCCTTGTTCCCCAAAATAGCCTCCGCATAGCGAGGGGAAGTTTTTCAGCTATGCGCCCATATACACCTCGGCCATATTATAAACAAATTCCTCAAAAAAAGTGCTAATTTTGGCGAAATTTTACAAAATCCTACAATTTATTGAATTTTGGCAGTTTATGACAGTCCTTTTTGTTTATATTTCAAAAAAAATTCAAAGACCTTTCAAAGGATTCTAAAAATGGCTGACAACAAGAAAGAGCAGGAACGGGCAGAGCTGCACCGCGCCATCTGGAACATCGCCAACGACCTTCGCGGTTCAATCGACGGATGGGACTTCAAGCAGTATGTGCTTGGAATGCTCTTTTACCGATATATCTCTGAAAACTTGACAAACTATATCAACCAATCGGAAAGGGAATCGGGAGACAAGGATTTCAATTACGCAGACTTGAGCGATAAAGACGCGAAACAGGCCAAAGACCAGATGGTCCAGGAAAAAGGGTTCTTCATGCTGCCTAGCCATCTCTTTTGCAACGTACTGAAAAAAGCGGAAAAAGACGAAAACCTGAACATGACCCTGGAAAGCGTGTTCACCTATGTAGAAGAATCCGCCAAGGGAACAGACTCCGAAGATGACTTTGCAGGACTTTTCGACGACTTCGATGTAAATAGCAACAAGCTCGGAAAAACGGTCGCACAAAAATGCGACAAACTGGTGAAGTTGATGAAGGGCGTTGCCGAAATGAAATTAGGCAGTTACCAAGACAACACCATCGACGCCTTCGGTGATGCCTATGAATTTCTAATGTCCATGTACGCAAGCAATGCAGGAAAATCGGGCGGCGAGTTTTTCACACCGCAAGAAGTTTCTGAACTGCTGGTGCGCATCGCAGTTTTCGGCAAAAAGAACATCAAGAAAATTTACGACCCTGCAAGCGGCTCGGGCTCGCTGCTGTTGAAAGCCCGCAAAGTTCTTGGACCCAACGGAGTTCGTAAGGGTTTCTACGGGCAGGAAATCAACCTCACGACATACAACCTTTGCCGCATCAACATGTTTTTGCATGATGTGGGCTACGAAAAATTTGACATTGCTCTCGGCGACACTCTTGTTGACCCAAAACACTGGGACGAAGAACCTTTTGAAGCCATCGTTTCTAATCCGCCGTATTCAATCAAATGGGCTGGCGATAGCGACACAAATTTAATAAATGACCAACGTTATGCGCCAGCCGGTGTTTTGGCGCCTAAATCGAAGGCCGACCTCGCCTTCGTGATGCACATACTTAAATGGCTTTCCACCGACGGGACTGCCGCCGTGGTATGCTTCCCAGGCATCATGTATCGCGGTGGAGCAGAACAAAAAATTCGTCAATATCTTGTTGACAACAACTTTGTCGATTGCATCATCCAGTTGCCAGACAATCTCTTTTTCGGAACCTCTATTGCAACCTGCATCATGGTGCTCAAGAAGAATAAGGCAGACAACAAAATACTTTTCTTGGATGCGAGCAACGAATGCGTCAAGGTGACAAACTCAAACAAGCTCACAGACGAAAACATTGAAAACATTATAGGATGCTGGGCAGACCGCAAGAACAAGAAACACATAGCGAAGCTCGTTACTATCGACGATGTTGCTGAACAGGATTACAACCTTTCCGTCTCTACATACGTGGAGCAAAAAGATAACCGTGAAAAGGTCGATATTGTAAAGCTCAACAAAGACTTGGAAGAAATCGTCAAAAAAGAAAACGAGCTTCGCAAGGCGATTGACAAGATTATCGCGGATTTGGAGAGGTAAGATGTCAAAAGCGCTTGAAACATTCAACAAGGGAATCGAGGATGCAGAAAGCATTCTCGCCATTTATGATGGTCACAACCGCAACCTAGAGGGATTCCGTGAACTATATAACGGAACTTTTCCGAACATTGATGTTCTGAAAAGGGCTTGTGTGATTATGACGTTCACAGCCTTCGAAACTTTTTTTGAGAACCTTGTCAAAGAAATAAACGACAAGCAGATTCATGACTTTTCCACAGCCCCAAACAACAAGAAATTAGAACGTTTCCACAACCCCACTGCGCAAAACATTATTGAGCTATACAAGGCATGGTTCGGCATTGACAACTGTCTAAAATCAATCTCTTTTGACGGCAGACCTTCGGAAGACATTTGCAAACAACTCGACGATTTTTTGAAAATCCGTGGCCAGGTTGTTCATGTTCAAAAGACAGACTGTACTACCGAAGATGTAGCCAAGAAAGAGAATGTAACGAAGATACTCAACTTTGTGAAAAAATTTGCTCCAGCCTTTGACTGCTACATCGAAGCTGGAGAATGGATTGCAGAAGCAAGAGCGAAGCTGTCCGCTGAAAAAGCAGACCCCAACCAAAAGGGAGTTACGGCATGAGCAAGATTGACGAAATGATAAATAAGCTCTGTTCCAATGGGGTTGAAGTTCGGACCCTTGGGGAACTTGGCGAATTTTATGGTGGCCTTACAGGAAAATCAAAAGAGGATTTCAAAGATGGAAATGCAAAATTCATTACATATATGAACGTGTATTCCAATCTTAAACTAAACTTGAAAACCGACGAAAAGGTGAAAATCTCGGACGGAGAAAAGCAACACACCATCGAATACGGGGACATCCTATTTACAGGTTCATCCGAAACCCCTGATGAGTGCGGAATGTCTTCCGTTCTTTGCGATAAAACAAGTGAAAAACTATATCTTAACAGTTTTTCATTCGGTTATAGATTTTTCGATAATACTCTTTTTGAACCTGAATTTACGAAATATCTTTTTCGTTCATCAGAACTTCGAAAACAAATTATAAAAACAGCAAGTGGAGTTACGAGATTCAACGTTTCGAAAGAAAGAATGAAAAAGGTCAAAATTCCACTTCCGCCTATCGAAGTGCAAAAAGAAATAGCACATATACTAGATAGTTTTACGGAGCTTACAGCGGAGCTTACAGCGGAGCTTACAGCGGAGCTTACAGCGCGTCGCAAGCAGTACGAGTACTACCGCGACGCGCTGCTGTCCTTCGGAAAAGTTAGCCCCCCCCTAACATTTGGTTTAAACAACGAAGAAGTAAGGTGGATGACCTTGGGCGAGATAGCGACAGATATTTTCCGTGGAGCAGGAATAACAAGAGACCAGATTACACAATCTGGCATTCCCTGTGTTCGCTATGGAGAAATCTATACCACCTATGGCGTTCACTTTGACAAATGCGTTTCCCACACCAAGTTGGAGAACATCCCTTCTCCAAAGTTCTTTGAACATGGAGATATTTTATTTGCTATTACGGGTGAAAGCATCGAAGATATTGCCAAAAGCACAGCGTACATGGGAAAAGAAAAATGTTTAGCTGGCGGTGATATTGTTGTGCTAAAGCATAAGCAAAATCCCAAATACCTTGCATACGCTTTATCTACAACGGACGCACAAAAACAAAAAGGCGCTGGCAAAGTCAAAAGTAAGGTCGTTCATTCAAGTGTACCCGCCATTAGCGAATTGAAAATTCCTGTTCCTTCGCTCGCCTTGCAAGAAAAAATCGCGAATGTTCTTGACAATTTCGATGCGGTTTGCAACGACCTAAACATTGGTCTTCCTGCCGAGATTAGTTTGAGGAAGAAACAATACGAGTATTATCGCGACAGGATTCTGTCCTTCAACACAAATGTAAATAATTCTATACACGGGGGGGGTAATCTCCACGACGAGATAAAACTACTCCAGTATGTATTTGGTTATGCTATGGTAGGCTTGGGTGATATTGCAACGATTATGCGCGGAGGAAGTTTCCAGAAGAAAGACTTCTCGGAATCTGGCGTACCCTGCATTCATTACGGTCAAATTTATACCAAGTACGGTTTACACGCAGATAAAACGTTCACATTTATCAGTGAAACTGCGGCGGAAAAACAGAAATTCGCAGAGCCTAACGACGTAGTGATGGCCGTTACCAGTGAGAACGTTGAAGATGTGTGCAAATGCGTTGCATGGGTCGGAAAGGGCAAAATCGCTGTTAGCGGACATTCCGCTATCATCCATCATAATCAAAACGGAAAATATCTTTCCTATTACTTCCACACTTCTATGTTTTTTGAGCAGAAGCGAAAACTTGCTCACGGGACAAAAGTCATTGAAGTTACGCCCGATACGCTTACTAAAGTTCAAATTCCCATTCCTTCCCTCTCAGAACAAGAACGTATCGTTGCGATTCTCGACAAATTCGATGCACTTGTAAACGACCTTTCACAAGGCATTCCCGCCGAAATCGAGGCAAGAAAGAAGCAATACGAATATTATCGAGATAAGTTACTTACCTTTAAGAAAGCAAGTTGACTGCTTAAACGTTGACCCTGAAAAAAGAAGAAAAAGATGTACAATACCGTTGCCCAGACAAGTGAATCTACCGTCGTTGCCGAATACAGGCCGATTCGTTCCAAGTCAAGCGCCTACCAAAGCGAAGCTGACCTTGAACGCGAGTTCATCAAGCAGCTACAGGCACAGGGCTACGAGTATCTTAGAATCAAGTCCGATGCAGACTTGATAGCAAACCTTCGCAAAAAGCTCGAAGAACTGAACCACTACAAGTTCAGCGACGACGAATGGGAACGTTTCTACAAGCAGGAACTTGCCAACGCAAATCAGGGTATCGAAGAAAAAACCGCAACAATCCAGGAAGATTCTGTAAAGACTTTCAAGGACGACCACGGGCGTTCAAAGAACATCTCCCTAATCGACAAGAAGAATGTCCACAACAACAGCGTTCAGGTCATCAACCAGTACGTTATCGGAGAAGACCAGGGCGCAGCTCATGACAACCGCTACGATGTGACAATTCTCGTAAACGGCTTGCCGCTTGTTCATGTGGAACTCAAGCGTCGCGGCATTTCCATAAAGGAAGCATTCAATCAAATCAACCGTTACCAGCGTGACAGTTTTTGGGCTGGGACAGGGCTTTTCGAGTTCATTCAAATCTTTGTCATAAGCAACGGGACAGAAACAAAATACTATTCAAATACGACCCGCGACGGCCATCTGAAAGAAGCGGCGGGACGCCGAGGAAGGCTCAAGACCAGCAACAGCTTCGAATTTACAAGCTACTGGTCGGACGGCAACAATAAGAATATACGCGACCTTGTGGATTTCACCGCCACATTCTTCGCGAAACATACAATTCTGAATGTTCTCACCAAGTATTGCATCTTTACAGAAAAGAGAATTTTGATGGTGATGCGCCCTTACCAGATTATGGCGGCGGAACGCATACTGGAGCGTCTGAAAACCTCGACTACCTACAAGAAGATGGGAACGGTCGATGCTGGCGGCTACATATGGCATACGACTGGTTCGGGCAAGACTCTCACCAGTTTCAAAACAGCTCTCCTGGCTTCACAAATGGAGGCCGACGAGAAGGACAAAATCGACAAGGTGCTTTTTGTCGTCGATAGACAGGATTTGGACTATCAGACGATGCGCGAATATGACAAATTCCAAAAAGGCGCCGCCAACGGGAACACATCTACAGCAATTCTCAAAAGACAGCTGGAGAACAGAAACGAGAAGGGCGGAGTCCAGGAATACAAAATCATCGTCACAACCATTCAAAAACTGGGCTGTTTCATCAAGCAGAACAAGACGCACGAAATCTATAACAAGCACATCGTCCTTATATTCGACGAATGCCATAGAAGCCATTTTGGCGAGCTGCATCAACGCATTACAAAGACTTTCAAGAACTACCATATTTTCGGCTTCACGGGAACACCCATATTCCCACAGAACTCCGGCAGCGGCAAGCTCCCGCAGTTAAAGACAACGCAACAGGCTTTTGGTGACAAGCTCCATCACTATACCATCGTAAACGCCATCAATGATGGCAACGTATTGCCATTCCGCATCGACTACATCAATACAATCAAGGCGAAGAAGGACGGAAGCGACAAGCAGGTTTCCGCAATCGAAACGGAAGAAGCCCTGCTTGACGGCAAACGCATCAGCGAAATAGTCAAGTATGTTCTCGACCATTTCGACCAGAAGACCAAGCGCAACGAGGCTTACGCGCTTGAGGGAAAGCGTCAATACGGTTTCAATTCCATCTTTGCGACGGCATCTATCCCAGCAGCCAAGCTCTATTACAACGAGTTCAAAAAGCAGATAGCAGAACGCAAGCCAGGAGAACCTGGTGCGGGTTTAACCATCGCGACTATTTTCAGCTATGCTCCCAATGAGGAAGATTCTGGAATCCTGCCCGAAGAAGACCTGGATTCTCCCGATGGTCTCGACCAGTCTTCAAGGGATTTCCTGGAATCTGCAATTTACGATTACGACAGGACTTTCAAGACCAATTTTAGTGGAAAGAACAAAAGCGCAAAAGTCGTTGCAAGCAAGGGCGGAAACTTCGACAACTACTACAAGGATTTGTCGGAAAAGATGAAGACGAGGCAGGTGGACCTGCTTATTGTCGTAAACATGTTCCTTACGGGCTTTGACGCAACTACACTCAATACGCTATGGGTCGATAAGAACCTTCGCCAGCATGGTCTATTGCAAGCATATTCCCGAACAAACCGCATCCTCAATTCCGTCAAGACATTTGGAAACATCGTCTGCTTCCGCTCCCTCCAAAAAGAAACGGATGATGCAATCGCGCTCTTTGGAGATAAGGATGCGGGTGGAATAGTTCTTCTAAAAACATTCAAGGACTATTACGAAGGTTATACCGACAAGGGCAAGCATGTCAAGGGCTATCTCGAAATCGTCGAAGAACTGGAAAAGAAATTCCCGCTCGAATACTTGACATGCGGTGAACCCATCGGAGAGAAGAAGGAAAAAGAGTTTATCCAACTTTACGGCGCCTTACTCCGCCTTAGAAACATCCTTAACTGTTTCGATGAGTTCAAGGATGATGAATTTTCTGCAAGGGCACTGCAAGACTACCAGGGCGAATATCTGCGGCTCTACGAAAAATACAAACCGCGTCCAGGCGAAAAGGAAAGCATCAAGGAAGATATAGAGTTTGAAATCGAACTTATCAAACAGGTGGACATCACCATCGACTACATCCTTGAACTTGTCGCCAAGTACCACAAGAGCCACTGCAAGGACAAGACCATTCTTGGCGAAATAAATAAGGCCGTGAATGGTTCTATTGAACTGCGCAGCAAAAAAGAACTTATCGAAGCATTCATCGAACGGGTGAACACCAAGACAAACGTGGATAAGGACTGGCGCGAGTTCGTCCGCGAAAGCCGCGATGCCGACCTTGAAGAACTTATCAAGACAAACAGGCTCAACGACGAAAAGACTCGCCAGTATCTTGCAGACGCATTCAGAGACGGCAGCATGAGCGACATAGGCACAGGACTTCCCGCCCTCATGCCCAAAAAGAGCCTTTTTGCAAAGAAGGACGAAGGCTCTGAAAATAGAAGCGAGTTGAAGAACAGAATCTTCGCGCTGTTAAAAAGTTTCTTTGACAAGTATTTTGGAATCTGTGGATTCGAGGAGTAAAAACATGATGAAACATTTTTTTATTTCTTTATTTGCAATCATATTCATAGCCATCATTTCTTTATTCTGCTATCAGTACGGCGAAAAGAAAGGCTATCAAAAAGGATTTGACGTAGGTTACTCATACCAATGCAGGACAACAACACAAGATAATCCTTTGGATGATGAAAACCATTTCACTGATAAACGTGACGGTCAAAGATATAAGAAGGTGAAAATCGGTGACCAGATTTGGATGGCAGAAAATTTAAGTTTCAAAACAGACAAAAGCGTATGTTTCAAACATACTGAATCTAATTGCAAACCCTATGGAAGATTTTACCCATGGAATGAAGCCATGATTTCCTGTCCCGCCGGTTGGCATCTTCCAAATGACAATGAAGTGAACCAACTTATCGCTTTTCTTGGAGACATGGCTGGTCAGAAGTTAAAGTCAGCAAGCACATGGAACGGAATAGATTTTGTGGGTTTCAATGGACTTAGCGCTGGTAATTTCTTACCAGCAGATTACATTGGGAAACAGGAAGACGCGTTCACAGGATTTGGAGACGACGCTTCTTTTTGGAGTGCTACGCAAAACGACGATTTGAGAGCAAATGGCTGGAGTCTCAAGCATGACCGAACCAGTGTTGTTAAATTTTGGGCGAACAAGGTCACAGGGCATACAGTTCGGTGCATTAAGGATTAACAAAAGTCTTATTAAACCTAACCAAATTAGGTTTTAGTCATTCATTAAGCAACAACTGTTTGCACGCTTGCAGCCATCTTTTTACTAGCTTACGTCCCATTATGAACGAATACAAAATATGGCTCATGGTCTGGGTGCTCCGCATCCTTCTATTCATCAAGCTCTGCGTCGTGTTCGCGGCGTTCTTTTTCGTAAGGAACTACAAGCACATAAAGGAAAATGGCTTCAACGATATTTTCTTCTGCTGGCAGACCTGGTGGAGAGCCAGCGTCACCCTGTATAGGGAACTGATGCGCTAATCTTTTCCTATATTGGAAGGAGCATTTCATCCTTATAACAAGTTCTCTAAAATTGCAAAACAGGAGTCAACACATGGTCAAATACGCTTGGTTGTTTATCTTCATACTTCTGTTCGCAGGATGCAACGAGGAAAAGGAGTTCTTGACGCCTTCATCCGATAAAATCGTGATAGACGTAACGCATAAGGACATTTCGTTTGACGGTGAAAAGGTTGGTGAACCGATTAAGGACATAGAAGAAGACAAGTCGCATTCGCTTACAATTTTGCCACTGGACAAAAAATTAAGAAGGATGAACCCCAGGCCTACCACTGCTCATCTTCACATTGGCGGACTAAATAGTTTCAAAGCGCTCACGCGCACCATAGTAACGGCACATATATTCGGATTTAAGGATATTAAGGTCGCACTCGGAAAAGATTTCAAGAACCCAATTTCTCCCTATTTGTACAATAATGAACGGGATAACAATCACCCATGCCGTGGCCCGAGAGGAATAATTCGTCAATTACTCAACGAGAAAGCGGAAGCTGGCATGACAGCTGACGAGAAATATCAAAAAAGATTGAAGGAACTCGAAAAAGACCGCGAGTGTGCCGAAAACTACATGGAGCTGAATTTTACTTATTTCAACGACAAAGACTCAGTTTCTTTTGCAGTGAGCCTAAATGAAATTGGAGTTGTCGGAACAAACAAGTACACAAAATTCACTAATGAAAAGGAATTGTGGAGCTACATTGAAGAGCTACGTTCTAGGGAAAATTTGCAGAACAAACTTGACAAAGATGAAATCATGTTTATCGCGAAAGAAAAAGCAACTATCAATGAAATTGCCCCATACCTAATACATTTATCCCAAATGGGCTACTTATTAAAGTTCGGAACAATGTACTAAGCCTCTCAAACTATCATCGCCCCGCCTCAAAAGCGGGGCTTTTTTGTTACCCCTCCGATTTCTTTCATACCGCGCTTGTAGCGCGTTTTTTGGTGTTTTTGGGGCTGTTTATAAGCCTTTAGGCGAAAACGCCTTGTAGAGCGTTCCTGCCGCTAGTTTTGGCGACATGAACGAATCGTTCCGCGACTATAAGG
>JAEERM010000140.1 GCA_016285835.1 Fibrobacter sp. | reverse complement strand
ACTTCCAGCGGAACCGTCCAGAAATTCTCCGTACCCACAACCATTTCGAGTTCATAGGATTCATCGGAATCGACGCCGTAAATCGAAATAGACTTTACCATGTCCTTCGGGTTTCGCACGTGAACAATACTCCAGAACGTACTTGCGCTTTCCTTGACCCAGAGCGACGTAGAATCGCCCCACACGCCCTCGACGCCTTCGCAGCTCACGAATTCCCATTCGCCGTAATAGCGGCCCACGGTATTGCCCATGATATCGGCCGCCGGAGCACCACCCAAGTCCACACCGCAATTCGCATCGGGGCAGCGGTCGGTAATACGCACCGTGACGCGCTTCCAGCCATCGGGAGTCTTCGCTTTCACACGCACGCAACCGCCACAGGCCGCACCGCCATCCCACGGGCCTTTATCATCCCCCGGCGAAACATTCACGTGGATAGCAGCATAATATTGGATATTAGTTTGTCCGTAGTTACAAGCGCCACCCAAGCTCGTTTCCTTCTCGGTAATGCTCCCGTAAGTCGTCACGGAACCCTTGCCCCCCTTTTCGGTGAGCGTCGGGTCGGCTGCGGTATAGCTATCGCAATCGGTACACTTGCCATCGTCGCCACCGTCATCGTCAGAGGATGCCGGAACCGCGCTAGACGCAGGTTCACTACTAGACGAAGGAGTTTCAGCACTCGATGTAGGTTCACCGCTAGACGATGATATTTCAGCACTGGACGAAGATGTGGTTGACGAAGCCGGAGCGTCACTCGATTCAGGCGCCTTACTAGATGAAGACTTTGCAGCACTGCTGTTCTCTTTTGCAGCTTCCTGCGAACTGGAAGTTTTGCCCTCTTCGGAAGAAGATGTTTCGGCAGAACTCAAAGCTGGCTGGGAACTCTCGATTGCAGGAGCACCCGTACTGGAGCCGGAATCATCACCGCAAGCAACGAGCACTACGCCCAAGCAAAAAAACAGGACTCTTAAACTGCAAAATCTATACATTTCCTAACCACTTCCTACTGTCTACTGCCTACTTCCTACTATCTACTTATTATAAATCGCTTCGAGCGCGGCGGCAAGGTATGCAAGCGGAGCGTTCCAATTGATAGCTACTTCGTTCGTCGCATAGCTGCAGCGATCATCAATATAGGCAAGTGCAGGCTTGTCGGCAGCGGCATAGTTCGGGCACTTCCAGTTTTCCTTGCCATCTAGGTTGATATCCTGCTTGCCCAAGTGCGGGCCACCCACGAGCATTCCCGGCACCGGATCGTCCACCATGTCCGATTCGCTTGGGCGGTGGTGCGGGTTGCGCGGGCTCCTATAACCGAAACCGGTCACGTACGTGATATCCTGCGGATTCTTGCCGAGCAGGTAGTCAAGGCACTGCTGCGCTCCATCCAGGTAGCTCTTGTCGCCGGTGAGCAAGTAGGCATGCACCAGCACAATCCCGTTGTTCGCCATCGCGCTGTTGCTGCCCCAGTTCCAACTCCACGGGAATGCAGGCAGGCGGTAAGCACTCGTGTCGCCCACGGCACGGAGGTTGTTCGCCTCGTTCAGCACGACCTTCTTTGCGGCATCGACGAGTTCTTTTTCAAAGTCCGCAGAATCCAGCGCCACGCGGAATGCTGCGAGCATGTTCACATTACCCCACCAGGCGCCATCGGGCGTAAACGCATTCGTCTTCAAGTCTTCCTGATAAGCGGCAGTCGCCTTGTCGGCTTTCGCACCCGCAGCCACCTTCGCGCGGAAGAGCTCGGCCGCAGCCCAGCGGAATTCGTCCTTGCCGTTCTCGTCGCCGGGCATATAGCTGCCCGTCTGCACGTCGTCGGGCTGCTTGTAGAAGGCTTCCGGATTCTTCTTGGCCCAGGCATACGCACTCTCGGCAGCCTTGAGCATCTTGTCGGCATAAGCCTTGTCGATATTCCTGTAAACCACGCTCGCCTGCGCCATCACGGCCGCAAAGTCAAGCGAAGCCGTCACATTCTTGATAATCGCATAACGCGGAGCCACATCGTTTTCGGGCAGCACGCTCCCGCCAAACTTCAGCGTCGTCACTTTGTGGTACACACCGCCGTCCTTGTCCTGCATGGTCAGCATCCAGTCCAAGTTGTAGCGCACCTCTTCGAGGAGCTCCGGGTATTTCGGGAATTCACGCGGGATGTTCCAATGAAGCGAATCCGCATATTTCGGGAAATGTTCATAAATTTCGAGCAAAGTAAACACGGTGATGCCGGAGTTCACGATGTACTTGCCGTAATCGCCCGCATCGTACCAGCCACGCGAAGACTTGATCGTCTTGCCAGCACCCTTGCCGCCCGTCGCCTTGTCGGAGCCGTAGACAATCACGTGATCGTCCTTGTGGCCCGCGGCACGCGCCCACTTGCCCGCATACTGCGGTTCCAGTGCCATGCTCGAACGCTGGTAATAGAACCACTTGAGGGCGGCCTTCACCAAATCGCCGTAGACATTTTTCCCGACGACAACGGGCGTGCCCACATATTCGCCACCACGGAAAAGCCGATAAGTTCCAGGAGTCTTTACAGAAGAAATATCGAAGGTCTGCACTTCCTCGCCGCTGTAATCCCAGTCGTACACTAGGGGTGCCTTGAGTTTCAGGACCGTTTTTCCCTTCAGGTCACGGACCTCGAGCCCGTTCGCATCGTTACCGGGGAAAACGACCGTCTTTTCGGCATCGGGATAATAACCCAGCTGGTTCACGAGGGGGCCAGCAAAAGCCACGGACAAGGACGCCGCGACAAGAGTAGCCGTACAAAAGCAAACATTCCAAGACTTATTCATGCCTAGAATATACTTTAAAATGCCCCCTGTAGGGCGTAACACGCATCACATTCCGTTTTCAGCGGGAAACAAAGACTATCCGCAAGCCCTTTTTTATATTTGAAAGCAGGAGGAATTTGCCCCATGAACATAGGTCGACACAAAATAGCCCTTTCTCTCGCCTGTTGTGCCCTGCCGTTTACGCTTATCGCCTGCGGCGACGATTCCTCGTCGGTCGACAGTCCTGAGGATGTCCAGATTTCCCTTTCCAGCTCCGAAGAAGACGACTCCTCCTCTTCGGAAGAAGCAGATTCCAAGTCAAAATCGTCTTCTTCCAAGGCTAAAAGTTCCTCCAGCACCGACAAAGAGGCATCTTCCTCTTCTCAAGATTCAAGCTCCAACAAGGATACATCTTCTTCTGCGAATAAGGAATCATCCTCGTCAGAAAGTTCCTCCTCGACTCAGAGTTCATCTTCTCAAGACTCGACAAAAACCGAGAGCTCATCTTCCCAGGAATCTTCCTCCAGCGCAAACATCAATGTAACAGCATCCTCCTTCACAGACTCCCGCGACGGCAAGACATACAAGCTGGTCAACATCGGCGGGCAAGTCTGGATGGCCGAAAACTTACAATACGGCGATTCCAGCCTTTATGTTTTCAACGAAGCCAAAGTAGTTTGCCCGGAAGGATTCCACCTGCCCACTCTCAAGGAATTCAGCAAACTCATTGAATATGTAGGCGGGGCAGATGTCGCTGCAAAGAAATTGAAAAGCACCAGTGGCTGGCCAAACGATTCTTTAGGTAACTGGAACGGCACAGACGATTACGGATTCAATGCCAAACCCGTCGAAAGCGGTGACGGAGCCGGCACCGACGAGAACTTCTGGAGTTCCACAAGAAACTCTAGAGACTACCCTACCGGAAATTTCCTAAAGCTTGACCCCCATCCAAAATCTGAATGGTTCTGCCAGGAAAGAGAGAATGCATCTGCATCACGAGCCTGCCTTGTCCATGGCAAACCAGAGACAAAACTTTCTATCCGTTGCCTAAGCAATATTGAAGAATGTGGCGGAAAGAATATCGACAACACAAAGCAATTCTGCCAAAATGGCGTCACCTACGACATCTGCCGTCAACGACTATACGACGGCACAAAATACGAATGCAAGAACGACACACTTTACGAAAGATCAAGCGGGACCGTCTTCAAATATTCATGGTTCCTGCTCAACCCGAACAAAACATACGGAACTTTCAAAGACGAAAGAGACGGGCAAATCTATAAGACCATCGATATCGATGGCGTTGTCTGGTTCGCAGAAAATTTGAACTACGCAAGTGCAGGTTCCTTGTGCCCCGGGAATGAAGAAAAATACTGCGACGTTTATGGAAGAATGTACACCATGAAACAAGCTTTAGAAGAAGATACGATCCATCTCGAAAAGAAGCAGGGAATATGTCCTAAAGGAACTCACCTTCCATTTTCGCCAGAATACCGTTTGTTATGGGAAAAATACAGTTTCGAGGAACTTTTCGTAGGCTATGCGCCTTTCTTTGAGGATGACGACCACGATGGCGCATTATCTAGATTGACAAACGAAAGCGGCATGAGCATGCTGGAAAATGGAGCCTATAATAGAGATTATGACTCATGGGGCGGTATCAACAGAAACACCCGGAACATCGGCTCCGATTTTACACACTACCATTATTACCGCTGGTCAGGCAGTGGAATTCAAGAATTTTATATGTATCCAGATGACGACAACTTCGGTGCCATCCGCTGCGTTGTGGACTAGTCGACTTTTTTCGTCCTTGTTCTCTTTTTCTCACCGATACAAATGCTCGTATTGCCCTTTGAGAACGTCAAGCCTCTCTTGAGGGAAATGACGGTTATTGCAATGATAAGTGCAATGAGAACTCCACAGAACGGCACAGAATTAAAATACACTCCAATATAATCTGGTAAATTTTTTGGTTCTTGGGCTTTTCCTAGATCTGTCTTTAGTCTTTCAATCGTGTCGCCCAAATCCCTTATACTATCCGTATTTTGTTGTTCAATTTTACTCAAATCACGTATTTGCCCATTCAAAGTGTCTATTCGATCACCCAAAGTATCTTTTTGCACTTCCAAAGTATCTATTACTTTATTCAAAGAATCTACTGTTACCTTAAATTGAGTAGAATCTTTACTTTGGCATAACTGTTTATCTTTTTTTTGACGAGAAAACTGTTTATTAGCACTCTTTAATTTATTATTCTCTTTTTTTAAATTGTCAATGTTTACCGTTAGCTTTCCTATCACCTGATTTAGCGAGTCATTTTTATTTTTTTCATTTTGAAGATTTTTTATTTCAACATTAAGTGAATCCCCGCGTCCGTGAAGCAATTGCACACATGAGTAATAACTATTACACTCCGTTGAAGATGGAATATCATGGCGCAACCCATTAGAAATGCATATGCTGTCAAACGCAACTTCATCTTTATACGGAATAAAGGCATTGACTTCTTTATCCATTTAGCCCCCTATCCCTTATTTCTGTTCTTCTTTCTTATTTTCACCGATAGCAACAACGGTCCCATTCTTCGAGAAGGAGAACCCCTTCTTGAGGGCGATAACCATTATCGCAAGGATAAGCACTATCAGCACAGCACAACCGCTCGGCGAAGTAATAGCCGCAATCGGAGATTGATGTTCTCTCAGATCTTGAAGCTGGGAATTCAGAGAATTTTTGTCCGCTTCCAGCTGGTTAATCTTCACCTGCAACTGGGCATTCTCAGCCTTCAGCACATCGACATCCTTCGCAAGAACGAGCGAATCCTTCTGGAGCTGAATGATGACGTTATGGACGCTATCCGCATGTTGCTTCGCCTTCTTGAACATTTCCATGCTCTTGAAGTCGCCCTTCTTAAACGCTGCAGATGCAGTCGTTGCGGTGGAATCGTTGTTTACCTGTTCTGCCATTTTGTTACCTGTTCCTTAGGTTGAGTTTTAAAATCGGTGATGTAAAGTGTTACTTCTTCAGCCCGAGCAGCTGGAGAATCAGCGAGATAAT
>JAEERM010000001.1 GCA_016285835.1 Fibrobacter sp. | reverse complement strand
ATATATCAGCTACTACAACAACGACCGGATAAAACTGCGCCTAAAAGGAATGAGCCCGGTACAATACCGGACTCATTACGCTGTTTTATCCTAACTTTAAACTGTCCAACTTTTGGGGGTCAGTTCAATTGCATCTAGGTCTTTTTGTTTAATCTGAAATGCGGCAGAAGGCCGAAATCCGTTACGCCATCTTGCTGTGGAACGTACGGTTGATGACGTCCATCTGCTGTTCGCGAGTGAGCTTCACGAAGTTCACAGCGTAGCCGGACACGCGGATGGTAAGCGTCGGGTACTTCTCGGGATGTTCCATCGCGTCGACGAGCATTTCGCGGTGCAGCACGTTCACGTTCACGTGGTAACCCGTAGCGTGGACAAAACCGTCGAGGCAGTTCGCGAGGTTCGTGATGCGGTCCTCGAGATTGTTGCCCAGGGCTTCCGGCGTTGCCGTCGCCGTCCAGGAAATACCATCGAGGGAAGAATCGTAGTCGATCTTGGCCACGGAGGCGCCCGCAGCGACAAAGCCACTCACGTCACGACCGTTCATCGGGTTTGCACCCGGGGCGAAGGGTTCGCCAGCACGGCGGCCGTCCGGTGTGTTGCCCGTGTTCTTGCCATAGACAACGTTACTCGTAATCGTGAGCACGGACTGCGTCGGGACGCTGTTGCGGTAGGTCTTCTGCTTCTTGAGCTTGCCCATGAAGCGGTCGACCAGGTCCTTCGCGATGCTGTCGGCGCGGTCGTCGTTGTTGCCGTACTTCGGGAAGTCGCCTTCCACCTTGAAGTCCACGGCGACGCCGTTCTCGTTACGGATCGGAGTCACCTTGGCGTACTTAATAGCGCTCAAGGAGTCCGCCGCCACGGAGAGGCCGGCAATGCCGCAAGCCATCGTGCGGTAGATGTCACGGTCGTGCAAGGCCATCTCGATGCGCTCGTAGTAATACTTGTCGTGCATGTAGTGGATGATGTTCAAGGCCTTCACGTAGGTCTTGGCAAGCCATTCCATCATGGCGTCGAACTTTTCCATCACGGTATCGTAGTTCAGGACTTCGTCCTTGATGGGTTCGAAACCCGGAGCCACCTTGGCCTGGCTGATTTCGTCGACACCGCCGTTGATGGCGTAAAGGAGCGTCTTCGCGAGGTTTGCGCGGGCGCCAAAGAACTGCATCTGCTTGCCGACGCGCATAGCCGACACGCAGCAGGCGATGGCGTAGTCGTCGCCCCACTTCGGGCGCATCAGGTCGTCGGATTCGTACTGGATGGCGCTCGTCTCGATGGAAGTCTTCGCGCAGAAGCGCTTCCAGGCGACCGGCAGCTTTTCGGACCAGAGCACGGTCAAGTTCGGCTCCGGAGCGGTACCCAGGTTATAAAGCGTGTGCAAGAAGCGGAAGCTGTTCTTGGTCACCATCGGGCGGCCGTCGAGACCGATACCGCCGAGGGATTCCGTCACCCACGTCGGGTCGCCGCTGAACAGGGCGTCGTATTCCGGCGTGCGGAGGAAGCGCACCAGGCGCAGCTTGATGACGAGATCGTCGATGAGTTCCTGGGCTTCGCTTTCGGTGATCTTGCCTTCGGCGAGGTCACGGGCGATATAGATATCGAGGAACGTGGAGGTACGGCCAAACGACATGGCGGCGCCGTTCTGTTCCTTCACAGTGGCGAGGTAGCCAAAGTACGTCCACTGCACGGCTTCCTGCGCAGTCTCTGCCGGGCGGGAAACGTCGAAGCCGTAATTCTTGGCCATCTGCACCAGTTCGCCGAGGGCGTTCAGCTGTTCGGAAAGTTCTTCGCGGAGGCGGATGACCTCTTCGGTGAATTCCACGTCGTTGAGTTCGTCTTTTTCCTTCTGCTTCTGCTGGATGAGGAAGTTCACGCCGTAAAGCGCGATGCGGCGGTAGTCACCGATGATGCGGCCACGGCCGTAAGCATCCGGAAGGCCCGTAATCACGTGGGACTTGCGGCATGCGCGAATTTCGGGGGAATAGACGTCGAAAACGCCCTGGTTGTGGGTCTTGCGGTAGCTGGAATAGATTTCCGCAATCTTCGGGTCCATCTTGTAGTTGTAGGCGTCCAGGCTGTTCTGCACCATGCGGAGACCGCCGTTCGGGGCAATCGCGCGCTTGAGCGGAGCATCCGTCTGCAAACCGACAATCTTTTCGAGGGACTTGTCGATATAGCCCGGAGCGTGAGCGAGGATGGACGTACCCACCTCGGTAGAAATATCAAGGACAACCTTTTCGCGTTCCTGCTTCAGGAGGTCGCGGACCTTGTCCATGATTTTATTTGTGCGTTCCGTCGCCGGAGCGAGGAAAGAGCCATCCCCTTCGTAGGGAGTGTAGTTGTCCTGAATAAAATCACGGACGTTTACGCTGTTGCGCCAGGATTCACCCTTGAATCCGCGCCAAGCAACGCTGTTACCTTCTGCATTACTCATTTTCACCTCTTAAAAAATCCTATTAAAGTTTAACCTGAACCTTTTCGCGCATGGCCATGACCGCGGCCTTCGCCTCTTCTACGGTATCGCGGCGCGCAAGGAGCACGCCCATACGGCGGTGCCCATTGAGTTGCGGTTTGCCGAACAAACGGATATTCGTGTCCGGCTCGGCGAGAACTTCGCCCAGATTGCCAAACTGTACGTGGTCGGACACACCCTCGACGACAATGGCCTTGGAAGCGCTCGGGCCGTGGAAGGCGATGTTCGGGATCGGCAGGCCGAGAACGGCACGCGCATGGAGCGCGAACTCCGAAAGATCCTGGCTGATCAGCGTCACCATGCCGGTATCGTGCGGGCGCGGAGAAACTTCGCTAAACAGCACATCGTCTTTGCACACGAACAGTTCCACGCCAAAGATGCCACGGCCGCCCAGGGCGTCCGTCACCTTTTTCGCAATATCTTTTGCTTTTTCGAGAAGTTCGGGCTTCATCGGCTGCGGCTGCCAAGATTCCTGGTAGTCGCCGCCCACCTGATGGTGACCGACCGGTTCGAGGAAGCTGGTACCGCCCACATGGCGCACCGTGAGGAGCGTAATCTCGTAGTCGAACGGCACGAAGCCCTCGACAATCACGCGGCTCGCCTGGCCCGTGCGGCCACCCGTCTGGGAAATGTTCCACGAATTTTCGATATCGGCTTCCGTCTTGATGACGCTCTGGCCGTGGCCAGAAGAGCTCATCACCGGCTTCACGACGCACGGGATGCCGATTTCCTTCACGGCGCTCTTGAATTCTTCAAAGTTGTCTGCAAAACGGTACGGGCTCGTCTTGAGGCCCAGTTCCTCGGCCGCGAGGCGGCGGATGCCTTCGCGGTTCATGGTGAGCTTGGTCGCCTTGGCCGTCGGGATGACGTTGAAGCCTTCCTTCTCAAGTTCCACGAGCGTGTCAGTCGCAATCGCCTCGACCTCAGGAACGATGTAGTCGGGCTTCTCGCGCTCAATCACCTCGCGAAGGGCCAGGCCGTCGAGCATGTTGATAACATAAGAACGGTGAGCAACCTGCATGCCCGGAGCGTTGGCGTAGCGATCGACAGCCACGACCTCCACCCCCAGTCGCATCATCTCGATGATGACTTCCTTACCCAGTTCACCGGCGCCACAGAAAAGCACCTTGGTAGCAGTTGTGCTGAGCGGGGTTCCGATTTCATACATACCTAGACTCCTTCTCGAAAAATTACTGTACAATTTTACTAAAAAAACTATATCTTGTGTAGGGGGCATAGTTAAATATACAAGATATTGGGGTACGGCATAACGAGAAAATAAAAATTTACATAAAAGCACGTCTTTTACAACCTTATGAGGAACAACAAGTTACGCATTTCAAGGTGCTATTGGATGCATTTTTCTCAAAAAACACAGGAAAAAATTCCCAGTTAAAACGTCTATAGGGTACGAACCCTCTATATGGAGTAAACAGATGGGAAATACAGATCCAAAGACAAATACAGACGAAGCATCCCAGCCAAAACCACATGATGCCTTTTTCAGATGGCTTTTTTCCGACATCGGGCGGCTCAGGCTCCTGCTGGAACTTTCCGGCAAGGTGAACCGCGAAATCAGCGAGTTCATCTCGGAGGTGAACCTCGACACGCTCGTGCGCATCCCCGACTCGTATTCCGATGTCGAAGAGACCGGAGAAGCCGACCTCGCCTTCCGCGTGGAAGTCGCCACAGGAGCGCCCCTGCTCGTGGGTATCCTCGCAGAGCACAAGTCCGGGCGCAATTCCGGCACGCTCGACCAGATTGCGCGATACGTGAATTCCGTGATGAAGATATACAGCGAACACCGAGCCTTCAGCGGACTCCCCACGATGGCCATCATTTTTTACAACGGGCGCGAGCACTGGAACCCGCTCGGGAGCATCGAAGACAGGTATCCCTCGTGTTTCCGCGGGAGAATACTCCCGTTCGCCTGCTCGTTCGTGAACATGGTCGACATTCCCGACAGCGACTGCCTCGCCTGCGAAGACACGGCCACAGGAATGGGCGTTATAGCGATGAAGTACGCCTACGACAAAGAGAAACTTCTCCAAGTTCTGCCACTGTTCAGGAAGCCGCTGCTGCGGATGCCGTACGACAAGGCGAGTTGCCTGCTGGCGAAGATTAGTATATATTTGAAGGAGTACGTCACCAAGGACGTGCTGAAGGAGCTCGACATGGCATTCGTAAGCATCGGACAGAAATACGGTTTCGTGAGTGCCGGAGACGAATTCCGCAGGGAACTCGCGGAAGCGCGCGCGAAAGCACGCGCGGAAGCACGCGCGGAAGCGCAAGCGAAGGCGAAAGCCGATACGGCAGCTGCGCTGCGCGAAATGGGTATTCCCGAGAATCAAATCGAAGAGATTCAAGCTCGAATTGACACACTCCAGAAAAAACGGCGTGAGCAAACCTAAATCAAACGCATTCATACGAACGGCTCCCGATGGGGAGCCGTTTTTTTATACAGAAAAACGGGTCGGCTATACCGACCCGTTTGAAATTTTAGAACTGTTTATCTTCGTTTTCTTTGTCGTACGGTTCACCGCACTTCACCATTTTCACAGGACTGGTGTTCTGGATCGTATATGACACCATTGCACTTCTCGTAAAGGACACCCTTATTGCAGAAGTACTGCGATGCGTTGAAGCTTTTATCTTCGAACAGGGCTTCTTCATCCACACCCTCGGCAACCGTTTCGCAGCGTTCGAGGATTCCCAAAGCGGGAGCACAGAACTGCGTCGTGTTGTCGTAGGTTACATTGAAGCACTTGTTCAACAGTATATCCGAAGCATCGCAGAAATATTTATCCACATCATAAGTGCCATCGGAATGGAGTTGCTCTGCAAGTTCTCCAATAGCATTGTGACAAAGCGGATAGACTCCGAAGTCGCTTCCGCAGAACTGCGTTGCCGGATCGAAGCTTTTCGCACCGCAATAAGCAGAGAACAGCGTCACGGACTCGCCGTCCTTGCCACACTTCACGATGGCCGTGCCATTTTCGCCTTCCGTAAGCGAGCAGTCTTCGCCAGCGGCGCCATTCGTAATCGTGCCCAGCGTCTTGCCATCGCAAACAATGTCGAAGCCGTTCTTTTTCTTGTTCTGCTTGGCGGAGCAGTTCATGCTGCCGTCCTTACCGGCATTGCCGCTCTTACCGTCGGTGCCGTTCGTAATCGTGCCCAGCGTCTTGCCATCGCAAATCACGTCGAAACCATTCTTTTTCTTGTTCTGCTTGGCTACGCAGCTCGAGCCATTATCTCCACTCGTGCCGTTCTTGCCGTCGGAACCGTCGGAACCATCCAACTGGCTCCAACCGTCACCGGTGCACACGAACACCTTCGCAGAATCCTTCACGTACACGAGGGAGCCTTCGGCATCTTCGTCGCACTTCGGGAGTTCCTTGAACTTCTTTACCTGTTCGAACGAGGCCTTCTCGTCCACATTGGTCACTTTGGTGACTTCGTCGCCGCACGCCGCGAGGAGTGCGAGACCCGCAGCGATTCCCGCTGCATAGACATAGTGTCTGATAGCCATCTATATCTCCTTTAAATAAAATTTCCTGTTTAAATTTCCTTGTTATAACAGACTAGAGCCTTAGTCCTTCTTGATGCAACGGACGTTAATCAAATTAATATTCTCTACGTCGGACATGCCCTTAGTTGCATCAACGTCATTTGGGCCAACCTTGCCGAAATAAGCAGATTTCCCTTGGGCGCTACTAATTCCTGTTTTGCTCCAGAAGAATGCACTCTCGGGATCAGTCACTTCATAGACCTTGTCATCACCCTTATCGTCCGAATTCAAATAACCTCCAGGGATTACAGAGAAACCAGACGTATTCATAGACTCGTTAAGGAAGGCGCCTATGTCATTACCATACGCACCAAACAAGTCAGCATACTGATCTTGTGTCGGAAGAGCCCAGCCATCCGGGCAAGCAATTTTTGCAGTAGGCCATGAATAATAACGTCCATACGTTTTGTCGCAAGAACCATCTTTTTTGCGACATTCACTCACAAAGTCAGCCGCAGCCGTAAGAACATAGTTGAGATTTTCGGCCATCCAGGTTTCTGAGTAAACTTTCCCTGCCTCGATTTCCTTGACGATTTTTGTGAACTTATAAGATTGTCCGTCACGAGTGTCGCAGAAATGCGTACGGACATCATATATGTGAGAATCTTCTTCACACCAATTTTCGCCGACACCATTGAGTTTGCAACATTCCTTAGCGTTTACGACCTTGCCATTCACGCACATGGAATCATTAACGTCGTACTCCTTCTTTTTCTTGCCGCAACGATCCACGATAAGTCCACTCGGATCGCCAGGATCCTTCAAGCTGCAAAACTGGGTTTCCGGATCATATTCGGAGCCGTAGGTCCGCGCAACATAACGATTTCCTCCGCATTTATTCCAAAGAACCCCATTATGGCAAAAGTAATACCCAATATAAGAACCATCATCTTCCAGGTTCTTTTCATCCACATGCGGGGCAACCTTGCTACAACGGGGCAAAACAACCATGTTTAGGTAGCAAAACTGCGTCGTAAGGTCAAACGTTTTACCACCACACAAATTTTCAAGGACATCCGTCGTATCGCAGAAAAAGCTTTTCACATCGTAAGAACCATCTTCATTTAGTTTATCTTTATATTTTTCAGGTGCGTTGTGGCATTTCAGGTAGGGCTTATTCTCTACGCAAAACTGCGTTTCCGAGTCGAAGGTTTCAGTACCGCAAAAATCCTTGACAAGCGTCACGGTCTTTCCGCCACACTTCACGGTCACCTGCCCTAAGCCATTGTCCTCAAGGGAGCAGCCGTCACCAATCTTGCCATCATCGCCATTTGAAACCGTACCCACAGTTTTGCCATCGCAGATGATGTCGAAGCCGGTCTTTTTCTTGTTCTGCTTCACGGTGCAGCTCGTGCCGTCGTTGCCGTCCGAACCGTTCTTGCCGTCGGAACCGTTTTCCACAGAACCAACCTTCTTGCCGTCGCAGACAATGTCAAGGCCTGTCTTTTTCTTGTTCTGCTTCACGGTGCAACTTGAACCATCTTCACCGTTCGAGCCGTTCTTACCATCGGAGCCGTCCTTACCGTTCAACTGGACCCAGTCCTTGCCGGAGCAGGAAAACACCTTTGCAGAATCCTTCACGTACACGAGGGAGCCTTCGGCATCCTCGTCGCACTTCGGGAGTTCCTTGAATTTCTTGACCTGGTCGAGCGAAGCCTTCTCGCTCACATTCGTCACTTCGGTGACTTCGTCGCCGCACGCCGCGAAGAGTGCGAGACCCGCAGCGATTCCCGCTGCATAGACATAGTGTCTGATTGCCATCTATATCTCCTTTAATAAGTTTCCTGTTTAAAATTTTTTGATAATCTAGCCCATGTCGGCCTTATTCAACATCATCCCGAACACAACGGACAGAGAATGCATGGTATTTTTCAACGGGACCAAAACTCGGCGATTCGTTCGAGTTTGCAATATACCACTTATAAGCCTTTGTCCACGTGCGCCCTTGGGGAGGGTCAACAGCAAGGTTAGAGTCATCGAACTCTGTCGTTGTCCAAATAGCCATATGTTCACGCACACCCGAATAGCCCCAAGTCCAAGTATCGTCTTCGTATTTAAAAGTCGCAAAACCAGACGGGAGAGCAGCAAAACCAGATGTATTCGTTCCCACAGCACCATTCATGTTCCATTCAATATCCTCTTGTTTGGTTCCACTAAACAAGGAACCAAGGTCATTGACCATGTATATCTGAGATTCTCCTTCAAGTCTAGCAACCTCTTCAAGAACCGGCAAACGCCAGCCATCGGGGCAAATACCCTTTATATAATTCGGTTTATCGAAACAACCTTCAGCACCATAGCCACAGACTATAGCATTTTTTCCCGAATCGAGCGCGACGGAATCAATGGCGGCACTCCATGTGTAGAGGCGGCCATACTTGTCGCAATTGGTAGCATCGTTATTGTAGCAGAAACTGGTAGAATTGAGCCTGATATCACTCTTTGCAGTACGGCGATTCATATGCTCGTCAGTGTAGTTCAGGTTCTGCGCCATCCATACCATATTGTTAATAGTCGTGTACTTGTAGACCTGGTAATCGCGGGTATCGCAAATTGAGCCCCGGCCCTGAAAATCGTCCTCTCCAGTATAACGAACATCGATATTGAGAGAATCCTTCACCTTGCCCGACTGCGTGCAAACCTTCGTATCATGGAGTTCACCTTTGCCCGACTTCTTTAACGTACAGTAGTCCGTACGGGGGTTGTAATAGCGATTGTCCGAACCGCATTGAGGCATATAAGCAATCTGGATACCCTTGGCCAGCTTTGTCTTATAGCAGTACTGGTATTCGGGCTGGTATTTCGGGCTCTTCTTGTCGCCCTTGACACAACTGGCTAGAGCCCTTATCTTGTATGTACTCCCGTCACAATACTCATTCTCGTAATCGTAGCCGAGCCAAACAGTGTCTCCTTCACTTTGTACAACCCTGCATTTTTGTCGGAGCGAATCACTCCCATCGCAAAATGAATACCGGGGATCGTAAACTTCATCGAAAAAATCTTCCTTTACAGGTTCACCTTCCTCTTGTTCGGAACTGACCATCACAGGATTTCTGTATTTACAACGGTCACCCACATAAGACTCCCCATGTTCGGGTTCCTTAAAGCAGAACTGCGTTTCTGGGTCAAAGGAGTTATTGCCGCAAACGGCCTTGAACAGGGTGAGGGAATTCGCATCGGCACCTTCACCGCAAGTCACCTTGACGGCTCCGTTTTCACCTTCTTTAAAAGTGCAACCGGCACCATCGGCACCATCAATTCCATCCGGAATCGTCACGGTCTTGTCGCCGCAAGTAACATCGATACCCGTCTTTTTCTTGTTCTGCTTGGCGGTGCAGTTCACGCCGTCATCGCCGTCCGAACCATTCTTTCCATCGGAACCGTTTTCAATAGTGGCAATCGTCTTGCCGTCGCAGACAATGTCGTAACCGGTCTTTTTCTTGTTCTGCTTGGCAGTGCAGTTCATGCCGTCTTTACCTTTAGAACCATTCTTGCCATCTGCACCGTCAAGTCCATTGAAACGAACCCAGCCATCGCTGGTGCAACCGAACACTTTCGCGGAATCCTTCACATAAACGAGGGTCCCTTCAATATCCTCTTCGCATTTCGGAAGTTCCTTGAACTTCTTGACCTGGTCGAGCGAGGCATTCTCGCTTACATTGGTCACTTCGGTGACGTCGTCACCACACGCCGCAAAAAGCACTAGGCTCATGGCGATGCCCGCTGCATAGGCATAGTGTTTGATTGTCATTATATGCTCCTATAAATGAGTTTTTTTGCTTACGCAAATGTAAAATAAAAACAAAATAAACTCAAACGCCATAATATTCAAAAAAGGCGATTTTTTTCAAAGCGCACCATTTGTAAACAAGAATTTATAGAAAGCTCAAATCGATTTTTTTAGAACTTCGTGTCGACTGGATTGAAGGTCATCTTTATGCCAGAACGGATCCATCCGTCCACGCCATCCTTATCCAAGATATGCGCCAGATTGTCGTAACGGCGCACTCCCCCACCCAGATAGATGGAGAAATTGCTGTTGTATTGCATCTGGTACAGAGCATCCAATATATACTGAGCCTCTTCGTGTCCCGACGGAGAAGATTCGGTCGCCACAGCACGGTCGTAGCTCGTATAAAGTTCGTTGTCTCCCTGACGCAGCCAGGCCAGTTCGAGCCGCGCGGAATGGCGTCCCCATTTCCAGCCCAAGTCAAGCCAGAGGTCCAGTGCGTCGGAGCCGCGACGGTAGCCGATGGGATAATCCACAAAGAACATGTCGGCATAATCGGGGTCGTTTTGTTCGCGATAATTGCTGCGGTAGAGGCGGCGGCTGGAGTATTCCAAGAAAGGCAAGCGCCCGTTGTTATGCACGGGGTCGGTTCGCACCACGTCGAAACGCCACGAGAACGTTCCGTAACGGTGTGTCGAGATTTCGTGGTAATAGCCGGCCATGTAGCTTATCATGCTGCGGTTCGTACCCTTGTCGTCGTCCTCGCCCACGGGGCTGTTGATGTCTTCCAGGTTCACCTGCCCGTAGAACTTTGCGCCCTTAATCGGCGTAAGCCCGAGTTCGAACGTCGTCACAGCCTTGGTGTAGCCACCACCGAAGTTGTTGTGCAGAAACATGAACGGATTGAGCGAGCGGAATTCCAAGTCCTTGCCGCCCACCATGCTCTCTTCGATGACATAGGTCCAGAAATGCTTCGTTTCCACGCCCACGCGGTGATACACGAGGTTCTTCACGTTTTCGTCGTACTTGCGGTTGCGCTGGTTGCTCGCCTGCTTGTTCGACGGAGTACATTTTTGTTCGTAGGCCTCAGTCCCTTCGGGAGGGCAGCCTGTCGCAGGGTCCACCACATCGCCAAAGAGCCAAGCGTTCAGCGAACTCACCAAGAAGTCGTAACGGAAAATTCCCGGTTCAAATTTCCAGAGAAGCCCGTCGTGGTAAGGCGTGCCGCCCAACGCGAGGTCGTTCGGGGAAACCTTCAAGTCGTCGGGACTGAAGCGGCCCAACTGGACGTAACCGACTTCGTTATTCCACTTTGCGTATGCATTTATAGGGACGGAAATGTCGAGTTCGCTCGGCTTGTAAGTAAAGTTCGTCTTGAGGTCGGAATCATACCACGCCTCGATATCCTTGCGCAGCGGAGCCTCAATCAAAAAATGGAAATCCCTGTAGCCAGCGCGGAAACTGAGCATAAAGAACGGGTCCACATGGTCTTCGTAACTGCGAGCCGTCTCTAGCGGGATGCGGAGCCCGCGCCAGTTGTTTCCGTACGTTTCAACCGTATCCACTGCAAATGTAGGGTCGGTGGGGCCACCGTTCAAGCCGAAATTGAAATCCGTACCGATCTGGAAATAACCTTTAGACGCCACGGAATCCGCCGGGGCGGCCAAGGCAGAGCCTGCAAATATCGCTAGGGCAGGAAAAACGTGACGCAATTTCAGCATATTGTTAATCTAGTAATATCCGCAAACAAAAAAGGACCGCCCAGGCAGGGAGTACCCAGGCGATCCCTTGTGTTGTGGAGGGTGCGCACTCACGCACCCTTGTGTGTGTGTGACTCTCTAAGACGGTGTCGGCACCCCGACATCGCCACCATTCATTTTTGAACGGGATATTTCAACCGATGGCTAGAAAGCATCGGAATTCATGTTCATACGGCACCAGGTCGGCAAACTGTAGTCGACCCCGCTGTCCTTGAACGGATCTGCTTCATGGCTTTCAGAAGCCCTGGAAGAACTTTCCGTGGACATCGTGTTGCGCGTATAAGCAGGAGCCTGCAAACCAGCCGTATTCAGGATACCGGACTGTCCGAGAGGGTCCGTCTCGCTTGCGCTCGGGATTTCCTCTTCGGCCACGGCGGTAGCCGTCATCGGGTCGACAGGGCTCAGCACGAGTTCTTCTTCGGCAGAGCGTGTTGCGTCAAAGCCGGGCTGCGAATAAGCCGACTCGGCAACCGCGGAGGTCAGCGTCGGCATTTCGACCGTGCTAGCATCCGGGAAAACGCGGGGCAGCGGCTGCGTCGCATGAGCGAGCGCGACAAAGTTCATGTCTGTCGGGCGCGGGGTCGCGGGGACCGGGCGTGCGCTCACGGCAGGCTGTTCCTGCACGACAGGCTGGGCAGCGACGGGCTGTGCCGGCTGTGCGGCCACCGGCTGCACAGGCGTTGCAGCAGCAGGCGCGGGAGCGGTGTACGTCTGCATAATCGGAGAAGCCATGGTCGCGGCAGCAGCGGAAGCCCTCAGGGCGTTGACCGTCGCGGCCTGCTGCTGGGCGATTTCCTTGTTGGAACCGCCACAGCCCGTAGCGATGATGGTGATGCAAACCTTGTCGCCGAGTTCCGGGAGCAGGATGTCGCCGATGATGATGTTCGGGTCGTTCCTGTCGCTCACAGCTTCGTGGATATGTTCCATAGCCTCTTCGTATTCGAGCATCGAGAAGTTTTCGCCGTGGGAGACGTTCACGAGCACGCCCGTGGCGCCATCGACGTTGATGTCTTCGAGGAGCGGAGAAGAAAGCGCGAGGTCGGTAGCCTTGACGCCACGGCCTTCGCCTTCGGCGATGCCGGTGCCCATCAGGGCGCTGCCGCCGTTCTGCATGACGGTCTTGATATCGGCAAAGTCGACGTGAATGAGACCATGACGGAACATGATGTCGCAGATGCTACGCACAGCGTTGCCGAGGATTTCGTCGGTGAGCTTGAAAGCGCCATCCAAGGTGAGATTCTTGTCGGTGCTCTGCACGACGCCGAGAATCTTCTTGTTGTCGACCACAATCATGGTGTCAACATTGGCACGGAGTTCCTTGATACCGTCGGCAGCGAGCTGGCCACGACGCTTGCCTTCGAAGCCAAAGGGCTTGGTCACGACAGCGACAGTCAGGATGCCGAGTTCACGGGCAATTGCGCCCACGACCGGGGATGCACCCGTACCCGTGCCACCGCCCATACCGGCGGTAATGAAGATCATGTCGGCGCCCTTCATGGCTTCCTTCAAATCTTCCATGTTCTCTTCGGCAGCCTTGCGGCCGATTTCGGGCTTCATGCCCGCACCGAGCGTCTTCGTGGTCTTCTGCCCGATGGCAATCTTGTGGTCTGCACTGCTCAGGTCGAGAGCCTTCGCGTCTGTATTGACGGCGTAATATTCCACGCCCTCAATATTCATCTTCACCATACGGTTCACGGTATTGCCGCCGGCACCGCCGACGCCAAACACCTTCACCTTGGCGTTGTTTGTATCCGTTTCGTCCACCGCTATGCGGGACCTTGTCTCGAAGTCGAGGTTGTTTATTTCACTCATTGATTATTTCTCCCTGATGTGAGTGGTTGGTTGTTGTTAGAAATACGTTTTCACGAAATCCTTGAAGCGCTGCAAACCTTTCTTGACGGATACAGAAATCTGCGTACCCGTTTCGCGCTTCTTGTTTTCGCGATGTTGCTTGGCCGCGTAGTACAAGAGGCCAATGCCTGTTGCATACGACGGCTTCTGGAAAGCGTCCTGTATCCCGCTCATGCCGGTCGGGTGACCGATGCGCACGGGTTTTTCAAAAGCCTGCTCGGCAACGGCTTCAATTCCTTCGAGGGCACAGCACCCGCCCGTGAGCACGACGCCCCCGTTGATGAGCACGTCCAAATGGCGTTTCTGGAGGTCCTTGGCGAGCATCTTGAAAATTTCCTTGACGCGGGCCGTAATGACATTCGCAAGGAGTTTGCGGGAGCACTGCACGTCGCCGCGCCCACCGACAGCCGGCACCGGGAACGTTTCGTCCTCGATGAGGTTGCTTATCTTGCATGTACCATACTTCTTCTTAATTTCTTCGGCCTTGGCAAGGGATATAGGCACCTTGAGGCACTTGCTGATATCGCTCGTGACCGTATTGCCGGCCAAATCAAGCGATGCTGTATAGCGCACAGAATCACCGACGAACACGGCGATGTCTGCTGAACCCGCACCAAAGTCAACCAGCGCGACACCGAGTTCACGTTCGTCGTCGGTCAGCACAGCGCTTGCCGCTGCAAGGGGTTCCAGCACAAAATCGGCAATAGTCAAGCCCGCCGATTCTACGCACTTGGTAATGTCCATGAGAGCATTCTGCCTAGAGGTGACAACTTGTACATCCACACCGAGGCGACACCCTGTCTTACCCTTCGGATTCTTGATGCCGCGCTCTTCGTCAAGCGTAAAATCGCCCGGGAACACGTGGATAATCTGGCCCGCAGACGACGGCACTGTACTCGCCTGCTTGACGACGGCCTCGATATCGACATCGCGGACTTCGCTTGTCGGGAGCGTAACCAGGCCCTTGTAATTTATCGAGGAAACATGCTTACCTGCAATACCCACATAGACGTTGTGAACATCGATGCTTGTCGAGGATTCAAGCATGTGGACCGCCTTCCCGAGAGTTTCGACCACCGAGTCAAACGCATCCGGATTTGCAAGCGGGAAATCCCCACATTCCAGCACCCGGACCGAATTCCCTTCGATAGCCCCCACGAAAAGGTTTATTTTGGAGGTACCAATATCAAGGCCGAATATGTAATCGTCCTTTTTGATCATGTTTTGTTTGTTGTCATCCATTGAGACACCTCTTATCAAAATCCCTTATATAGGCAAAGCCGTCAAAACGCAAGTCGACTTCGCCCGCGCAGCGCAAGTCCCCAGAAAATCCCTTCCGGAGCGAATCGTACAACCTAAACTGACTTTCGTTCCAGCCCGAAGACGGGAACAACGTGCGGTAAGCCGCATCGCTAAAAAACACTTCCATCGCGGAATCCGCATCGTCCCAAGCCACCTGAGACACTTTGCCATAAAGCAGCGGAGCATTTTTCCGCATCGTTGAAAGGAACTCCGTAACCGTCGCAATCTTGTCCATTGATTCGGGTGCGACAATCGGCAGGTGGAGCGCCAACGTGAGCGCCATCGGGAGCACAAGGCCGCGTTCGGTATAAACCGTCGCCTTCCCTTCTTCGATAACCGACGCCACGGGAGTCGCCTCCTGCACATGAATCTTCAGGAACGAGGGGAACCGTTTTTCCACCTCGACCGAGTGAATCAGCGGAATCTGCAAAAGCGAAGCCTTCACGGAATCGGCATTGAGTTCAGACATCGGCATGCCCGTTTCTACCTGGGCACCCTGCATGATGTCTTCCCATGTGAGCATACGATTTCCATCAATCTCGACAATTTGCAGATAACGGAATTCCAGCGGATTGAATCTTTGTACATAGAACCTGAAATGCCAAAGGGTCATGCCCACGGCGGCAAGCAACAGACAGAAAATCCAGCCACGACGCCTAAACCAGGAGCAGGCATGGCCCACGCCGGACTTCATCTTCTTCGCCCGGGCGCGCTTGCGCTGTTCCTCGTTCAAGCCGATTCGACGGCCTAGAAATGTCGTCTTGTTTTGGTTCAAATACATTCCTCCAGAATCTTCGTACCGAGTTTCCAGACGTTACCGGCACCCATGAGGACCACCACATCGTTCGGGCGGAGTTCCTTCTTGAGAATCGGGAGCAAATTCATCTGGTCACCCACGAAGCGGGCATCGCGATGGCCACGCACGGTCGCGCTGTCGGCAACGAGCGCACCGGTAATGCCTTCGATGGGCTTTTCGCGGGACGGATAAATGTCGGTCACCAGGAGCACATCGCAGTTGGCAAAAGCGCTGCCGAAGGATTCGTGCTGGTCGCGAGTACGCGTAAACAGATGCGGTTGGAAAGCGACAATCACGCGCTTATCCGGGAATGCCTCACGGAATCCTAGAAGCGTCGCGGTAGCTTCTGTCGGGTGGTGAGCATAATCGTCAAACACCATGACGCCGTTCTTTTCGCCAATAAACTCAAAGCGACGCTTGACGCCTTCGAAGGCGGCGGCAGCGTGACGGGCAATTTCGATATCAATACCTTCTTCAACCGCAAGGGCGATAGCCGCCGTCGCGTTCAAAACGTTGTGACGTCCAGGAATCTTCAACTGGAACTGTCCCAAGCTCACGCCGTCGTTAAAAATTTCGAAATGCGGATAGCCGTGTTCAAAACGCAAGTTGTCGATACGATACTTGGCCTGACGCGTGAAACCATAGGTAATCACGGGCTTCTTGAGCTTGGAGAGAATCTGCTGCACGTTCGGGTCGTCTAGGCAGACAATCACCTGGCCGTAGAACGGCACCTTGTTCGCAAATTCCACGAACGCGGCCTTGATTTCTTCAATATTACCGTAAGTATCCAAATGGTCCGAATCGATGTTGGTGATGATGGCGGAACTCGGCATCATCGAAAGGAAACTGCGGTCGAACTCGTCGCTTTCGGCAATCAGATAATCACCGCGGCCCACCTTGGCGCCGCTGCCCTTGCCCTTCACCACGCCACCCACGATAATCGTCGGGTCGCGCTTGGCTTCTTCCCAAATCTGCCCCACGATAGAGGTGGTCGTCGTCTTGCCGTGCGTACCGGCAATGGCGAGCGTGTACTTGAGGCGCATCAGTTCACCGAGCATTTCGGCGCGACGGATAATAGGGATGCGGCGGTTGCGCGCTTCGACCAGTTCCACGTTATCGTAAGGGATCGCAGAAGAATACACCACCAAGTCGGCATTTTCCACGTTTTTCGCTTCGTGCTTAGGAGCAATGCTTATGCCCAGGCCCTTCAGGTAATCGATGACCTGGCCCTCGCCCATGTCGGAGCCGGTGACCTCGAAGCCGTTTTCCTTGACGACCTCGGCAATGCCCGACATACCGGCACCACCGATACCCACAAAATGCAGGCGACGGACACGCTTGCTGTACATAATCGGCATTATAAGCTCTCCTTGTCCAAAATAATTTTCGCAATCTGGTCGGCAGCATCGGGCATTCCGAGGCCCTTCGCTGCGGCAGCCATTTTTGCAAGTTTGGATTCATCGAACAAAAGTCCCTCGACCTTGTTCCACAAGTCGTTCGGCTCGGAATCCAGTTCCACGAGGCACGCACCCGCCTTCTCGACCACACGGGCATTGAATTCCTGGTGGTTCGCCGTCGCATGCGGGTAAGGCAGCAAAATGGAAGGCTTGCCGAAGGCGAGAATCTCGGCCAACGCCGATGCTCCCGCACGGCTGATAATCAAATCGGCATGCTTCATGTACGCATAAATATTGTCGAGGAACCCGCGAACAGCCACGTTGGGCAAAATGCCCAGACGGCGATTGATGTCGTCGACGTTCTTCACGCCCACCTGCCATACAACGGATACATCGCTATTTGCAGTAATCTTCTCAATGCTTTCTTCAATCTTGGTGTTGATGCCCACAGCACCTTGGGAGCCACCCACGATGAACACGGCCTTTTTCCCTTCGCGGAACTCAACCGGGCGAGCCAAATCGTTTTCGTTGGGCAGTTCACGGACCGGGTTGCCGAGGATGCGCGTTTTTTCGATGGGGAAACCCTTCGCCGCTTCTTCGGAGGTCACAAAGATGGTCTTCGCATAACGGGCACCCACCTTGTTCGCAATCCCCGCGACGGCGTTCTGTTCTTGCAAATACACAGGCAGGCCGAGGCTACCGGCAGCGAGCACGATGGGGAGCGACACGTAGCCACCCGTCGCCACGACGACATCCGGTTTTACCTTCTTGATGACACTTTTTGCACGGACAAGCGACTTGCTCAGGTTGAAGGGCAAAGTCAGGTTCTTGAGGAACGGGCCACGATGCAGCGGAACCGCCGTGATGAATTCATACGGCCAGTTCTTCGACACCAAGCGTTCTTCCATGGAGTCCTTGCGCCCCGCGAACACGATGTCTTCTACGCCCATCTTCTTGAGGCTTTCCGCAATCGCTACGGCCGGGAAAATATGGCCTCCAGTGCCACCACATACAAAAAGGAACTTTTTCATGCGCCTCTCCTTGCATAGTCAGGTTTTTTCATAAAGTTGATGTTCAGGGATACCGTATTGTTCATGAACGGTTCACGAATCGTACGCCCCGAAGTCGGCTTGGAAATGTTCAGCATAACACCAATCATTGCCGAAGAGAAAATCAAGTTCGTTCCACCAAAGCTGAGGAACGGCAACGGCTGCCCCGTCGTCGGGAAAAGTCCCGTGCAAACACAAGTATGAATCATGAAGTTGCAGAACAACGAGAACGTAATCGCAACAGCCATGTACTTCCCGAACCGAGAAGACGAAGACCGAGCGACATTGAACCCTTGCCAGAACAACGTTGCAAACAAAATCATCACGATAAACGTGCCCACAAATCCAAATTCCTCGCCAATCACCGAGAAGACCACGTCTTTGTGAGCTTCGGGCAAGTAGCCGAGTTTCTGCATACCCATGCCCACGCCCGTGCCGAACAAGCCTCCATTACCGAGTGCCTGCTGCGAATGCATCAACTGGAACGCCGATTCCGCATGTTCTTCGGGATGTAAGAATGCAAGCAATCGTTTGGAACTATGCGCCTTGTACATGAGCCCCCCAATCCCGACCGGGATAGCGGAACAAATGCAAATCAACAGATACTTGCCCCGCGCTCCAGCCGCAAAAAGCACAGCCAGCAATACCAAGGCAAACAAGATAAGCATCGACATGTTCGGCTGCAAAGCAAGCAGCACGGCAGAAATCACGAACGGAACCGCCGGCTGGATGATACTGCAACGGAGAGTCTTGATCTCGTCGCCAGCATCGGAGAGCTTCGCGCAAACCATCGTGATAAAGCCAAGTTTCAAAATTTCGGAGGGTTGGATACCCCAAATCCAGCGGGACGCGCCCTTGACCGAAGTTCCCGACACGAGGGCCGCAATCGTCAGGATTACTCCCACGGCAAAGAACACACGCGCAAACTTTTTCCATGCGCTGTAATCCAGCAAGTAGCAGAACACTAGGGCAGCAATCGCCACAAGGACTTTTTTCAAATGCGAAAGGAGGTAATACTCGGTAGAAAGGCCAAGACGCTCCGCCAGCGGCGCTGACGCAGTGTACACAATAACAATCCCCAATACCATCAGCAATACAGCCGGTAGCAGCAGGAGTTTGTTAGAGCCTTTGTTTTGAGCAGAGACCATTCCTTAAACTACTCCTTGAAAATCGGGGTGGCTTGGAGCAAGGCTTCGACAACCTGTTCCATCTTCATACCGCGAGAGCCCTTCACCAGCAGAACATCGCCTTCGGAAACCGTATCAATCAGGAAGTCAATCACCTCCTGCACATTCGAGAAATGGAATACGGAGCGCATGCCACGGCTCTTGGCGCCCTTCACGAAAAACTTCGCCATCTCGCCCACAGTCACGAGGATATCGAAATTCGACTCGGGAACCATGGCGCCAATCTGTTCGTGCAAGTTCCGGCTTTCCTTGCCCAGTTCGAGCATGTCGCCAAGCACGGCAATGCGACGGTTCACCTTGCTCATGTTGCCAATCGTCAAAAGAGCCATCTTCGTCGAAGACGGGTTGGCGTTGTAGCAGTCGGAAACAATCTTGAAACCGTTCGCACTCTTCACGTCCATGCGCATACTCGTACCGCGGAAAGCGTTGAGCGCAGAGGCAATGCGAGCCTTGGGAACCCTGAAAGCGAGCCCGACAGCAATCGCAGCCAGCGCATTGTACAAGTTGTGTACGCCGGGGACATTCAGTTGGAACTTGGTGCGCCCAATACTGAAACAGGCGCAGGAATTTTCGTCCCAGGTGAGCCCTTCGGGCTTGATCACGCCACGGCGCATGCCAAACGTGACAACCTTGTAATTCTTGTTGCTGCGGGCCTTGCAGAGGTGTTCATCGTCGGCGTTCACAATCAAGACACCGCCCTTCTTGAGGCCAGCGGTAATCGTCATCTTTTCCTTGAACACACCGTCCAAATCGCCGAGGCGTTCCAGGTGGCTTGCGCCCACGTTGGTAATCACGGCCACATCGGGTTCTGTCGCGAGCGAAAGCGGGCGGATTTCATCCGGGCCACTCGTGCCCATCTCGATGACAGCAGCCTCGTGGGTGTGCTTGAGCTGGAACAACGTCATCGGCACACCGATATGGTTGTTGAAGTTGCCTTGTGTAGCATGAGTATTGTAGCATGTCGAGAGGACTGCCTTCACCATTTCCTTGGTCGTCGTCTTGCCGTTGCTACCGGTAATGCCGACCTTCTTCACCTTGAAGCGGCGTTGATAGCCTTTGGCCAGTTTGAGCAGGGCCTTGGTTGTATCGTCCACTGGGGCGTACATTTTGAACGCACCCTGTTCTACGGCATCCTGATTTACTATGCTCATCAATGCACCGTCCTTCTCCATTTGGTTAACAAACTGGTGGGCGTCAAAACGGACACCCTTGATTGGCCAAAAAACAACACCCTTCGCCGGTTCTCGCGAATCCATGCAAAGGTTCACTTTTCGCGACAGCGTACGGGCAGGAACGCCCACGGCATCCGTTTCGAGGATGTCGAGCATTTCGCGAACTGTCAAATCCAACTTCAGCATTTCTCCATCGCCTTCACCGCCTCTTCGCGGTCGTCAAAATGGTGTTTCGTCTTACCGACGATTTGATAATCTTCGTGACCCTTGCCCGCAATCACCAGCCAGTCGCCCGGTTCGAGGGAGGCGCACGCCTTCGCAATCGCCTCGGCACGATCTTCCACCACGACAAACTTGTCGGTCACCATGCCGGCACGCACGTCGGCGATGATGGCGGAGGGATTTTCCGTACGCGGGTTATCGGAAGTGAGCCAGGCCCTGTCGGCCATGCGCTCGGCAATCGAGCCCATGATGGGGCGCTTTGTGCGGTCGCGGTCGCCGCCGCAGCCGAACACGGTGCTAAGGCGTCCGCGACAAAGCCCGCGAGCCGTAGCAAGGACACGCTCCAGCGCGTCCGGGGTGTGGGCATAGTCAACAATCACGTGCTTCCCGCCCTTGTTCCAGACCTTCTCGAAACGGCCCGGGACGCGCACTGTGGCAAGGGCTTCGCGCATAGCGCTCTCGGGCAAGCCGATGGCGTGCGCCCACGAAAGCACGAGTAAAACGTTGTCCGCATTGAAATCACCGCAAAGCGGGGTGGAGAACTTCTCCGCAGAAATCTTCGGCACCGTAAATTCAAGCCCGTCTTCGGTACTCGACACGGTTCCAACAGGAGAAATGTCCGCACCAACTTTACCGAGGCGAGAAACAGAAACTTTCTTGCAAACGTCAATGCCATCAAAAAGCTTTGCACCGTACTCGTCGTCCACATTGATTACAGCGACACCGTCATCGGCCAAGTAGCGCGTGAACAGCAATTTTTTCGCCTCGAAATAGGCATCCATCGTCTTGTGATAATCAAGGTGGTCTTGAGTCAAGTTACTGAACAAACCGCTCCTGAAGCGGATTCCCGCAACACGGCCCTGGTGCAGCGAGTGCGATGAGGCTTCCATCACGAGGTCGGTGCAGCCTGCATCTACTGCGCGGGCTGCAAAAGCAAAGAGATCGAGTTGCCCCGGAGTCGTAAGCGAAGCCGGTACAGAATCTTCACCAATCTTGTTCTTGATGGTACCAAGAAGCGCTACCTTATGGCCCGCAGCCGTCAGCATGGAATCCATCAAGAAAGCGCTCGTCGTCTTTCCGTTCGTCCCCGTGACTGCATGCACGGCAATCTTTGCAAACGGATCCTTGTAGAAAATTTGAGCGGCTTCCAAGCGGGCTTCACGCACGTCCTTCACCTGGATCCATTTCGAAGCCATTCCCTCTGGCGCGGCAGTCTCGGCGACTACAGCGACAGCGCCCTTTGCAATGGCATCACGCGCAAAAGTCTCGTACCCGTCCACCGGGAACGAGAAGAACAAATCGCCATCCTTGACACGGCGGGAATCATCACACAAGCCGCGGACAGACAGATTCTGCAACAAAGCGTCCGAAAACATCAGCCCTTCTCCTTTAAAGTCAACTTGCAAGTCAGTCCCTTGTGAATTTCCTCGTCGGCCTTGGGGCTTTGAGACACGACGCGGCCCTTTCCGGTATACTCAACATTCATGCGGATATTCCCCATGATTTCGAGGGCATCCTTCAGCGAAAGCCCTGTGAGGTTCGGCATCTTCGTCGCCGAAACCTCGCCAAGCATCAGCGAAATCTTGCTAGCAGCGCTCATATCGCTGCGCTGCGATACCACACGGTTCCCTTCTCCACTGAAAACGACAGGGCAGCCCTTCTTGCGGGCAAGTTCTTTTGCATCGCGGGCAGAGAGGCCGACAAAATCCACATCGCAACGGTGGTCAAGTCTCACATGCTGCAAATTGTGGGACGCCGGGGAAAGCTCCGGATGGTAATAAACGGCTTCCATGATGCGGCGGAAAATCGGACCCGCCGTAAGGCCACCCACGTGCATGCCCTGCGGGTCGTCCACGAGCACCAAGCACACATAGCGCGTATCTTCGACCGGCGCAAGGCCGATGAACGAAGCCACCTGCGAATTGCGATCGTAACGGCCTGTTTCTTGGTTGAACTTTTCTGCCGTACCCGTCTTGCCACCAAAAAGGATATCGGGCAATTTCTTGCTTGCCACCCTCTTTGCCGTACCGCTGTTCACGACGTTGTTCAACATCTTGCGAATCTTCGCGGCCGTCTTCTCCGAAATCACGCGACGGACTTCGACAGGTTCCTTCTTTTCGACCAGGTTACCATCGGCATCGCGCCATTCCTTCACAATCATCGGTTCCATGAGCTTGCCGCCGTTGGCAACCGCGGCATAAGCCATCACCATCTGGATAGGCGTCACGGAAACGGCATGGCCAAAGCCCATCGTTTTAAGCGTACGGTCGTCACGCGTGAGTTCATACGGTTGCAGCAGCTTGCCGGATTCTTCGCCTTCGAAGTCTTCGGACGTGCGCATGCCAAACCCAAAATTACGCGCCATTCTATATAGGCGTTCGGCCCCCACTTCGGAGGCAATCTTTGCAAAGACGATGTTGGAAGACTGCACCATCGCCTCTCCCATATTCATATCGCCGTAAATGTGCGTATCGCAAATCTGCTCGGATCTCGTATTCCAGCGCCAGCAGCGGCCTTCGTCCTTGTAAACCTTGGTCGTGTCCACGACTCCGTTTTCTAGAGCGGCAGCAGCAGTAATCACTTTGAACGTGGAGCCCGGTTCGTAAGACATGCTCACGATATCGTTCTTGGACATGCGCCCGACCCCTTGTGTTTTGGAGTTCGGGTCGAAAGTCGGGTAACTTGCCATGGCAAGGATTTCACCGGTGAACGGATCCACCACGACTGCGCTCGCGCTCGTCGCATTGAATTCCATCACGCCATCCTTCAAGGCCTTCTCGACAATCTCCTGCATGTTGCGGTCAATCGTCAGCACCAAATTCTTGCCCGGTTCGGCGTCAGCCACTTTTTCGGAACGGCCGTAAATTTCGCGCTGGTGGGCGTCTTTCACACTCAAGCGGAAACCGCCGTTACCACGCAAGCGGGAATCGAAGCGGCGTTCCATGCCCATGCTGCCAGAACCATTGTAGCCCACCTTCCCCACAATTTGCGCGGCCAGCTTGCCCTGCAAGAAGATGCGGCTATAATCCAGGTTCCTGTTCGCCGTATCGCGATAGTTGTCGGCAAAGACGATACCGTTACGGTCCATAATGCGGCCACGGTCGGCATACACGTTCTTCGTGTCCATCACCATGCTCTTTGTCTTCGCCTTGTACACATCCTGGTTCACCACCTGGATATTGAAAGTCTGCCAAAGGAGCACGCCAACACAGCCGAGCGTAATAAACTTGATGATTCCGAGCGGTTCTATATAGAAGTTGTTCACTGAACACCTCCTAGCGGCATCACCTTTTGCGGCAAGCCGTTCAAGCCCAAGCCAACGGAATCGGCAAACTTTGAAAGTTTTTCGAGCGAAGAAAGCTGGTTAATTTTCAATTCTAGAGCCAGCGCGTCGTGCTTCAAGAAGGCAATTTCCACCTGGAGCCCATGCGCGGTCTCGTACAAACTATTGATGCGGTTCTGCATATAGAGCGGCAACATGCAGAGCAGAGCGAGCACGACAACGGCACCGGCCACAATCAGCGTGACCGAGCGGTTGGAGGCCCCGATGGCCTTTATCTTGTCCGTCTTGCTCATACCCTTTCGTACACTCTCAGTTTTGCAGAACGAGCCCGTCCATTCTTTTCAATTTCTTCGGCCGAGGGCAAAATCGGCTTGCGATTCACTTTTTTCAGGCGTTGGTGGTTGCCTCCGCACATGCACACAGGCATGTGTTCGGGGCATATACATGCCCTTTCGAACTCCGCGGTGGTCTCCTTGACGCACCGGTCTTCTACGGAGTGGTAGCTCATCACCACCAGGCGGCCACCCACCTTGAGGCAGTCCACCGCGGCGCGGAGGCTGTCCTCGATTTCCTTGAGTTCCCCGTTGACTTCCATGCGGATTGCCTGGAACACGCGGGCCAGAAGCCCATTCACTTCGCGACGTTTGTCGGGGAATACGGACTCCACCACAGATTTCATATCGGAAGGCAGAATTTCGCGGCCTTCGCCAAAAACGGCGGCAACCATTTCAAGGATCCGCGTTGCCAATTTGAAAGCACGATCCATGTCCGCATTCTTGCGGAGGGCCGCGGCAAGCGTATCTGCATCAACGTTCTTGAGCCATTCCTGCGCCGAGACACCCTCGCGGCGGTCCATGCGCAAGTCAAGCGGATTGTCGCCGACAAACGTAAATCCGCGTGCGGAATCATCCACCTGATGGCTGCTGATGCCCAAATCGTAGAGGATTCCGTCCAAAGTATCGGGAGCGATTTCGTTCTTGAGTTCGCCAAAGCGCACCGGATGCACAATAAACTTAGGTTTTACACCAGCAAGGCGCTTGGTTGCAAAAGCCACCGCTTCTTCGTCACGGTCAAAGGCGTGGAGCGTCCCCTGTTCGTTCAGGCGGGTCGCAATCGCGTAAGAATGTCCACCACCGCCCAGCGTGCAATCGGCATAAGTTCCGTCCGCCTTTATATTAAGGCCTTCCAAGCATTCCTTGAGCATCACCGGATCGTGGTAGAACACGCCATCCGTCGCCCCGGCCACTGCCGCCGGAGAAAATTCTTTTATACGTAATGCTTTTGAGGATAAACTACTTTGCGGCACTTGGACCCTCCGTCAAACCTTCTCCATAGAACGCAGCATCGAACGCGGCAACAGATTCATTTGTCTGCAATCCGTATTCAGCATTGAAGCGTTCCGGGTTCCATAGTTCAAGAGTCTTACCGCTAGCTTGCACATAAAGGACTTCACCCTTAAGGCCTGCGTACTCCAACAAGATCTTTGGGAGTAAAATGCGATTCTGGCCATCGAGCTCCACGAATGCGGGGCATAGGCCTCTCCGAACTAGGTCGGCTTGACGGCGGTCGGACCGGCAGTCCAGGTCCGCCATGAACTTTTCGTATTCGGGCAAGGTAAACAACCGGAGGGTACGGTCCGGGCCACGCGTGACCACGAATTCGCTCCCTTCGGCAGCCGTGAGCTGACGACGGAATTCCCTAGGGAAGGAAGACCTCCCCTTTCCATCGATAGCCGTTTGGGCTTGACCTATGAAAGACGTAAAGTTCATACTAGTTTGACACATTTTACCACAACACGTGATAAATATACCACTTTCTACCACCTTCGGCAACGGACGCTCGGGAATTCTTATAAAAAACATACCGAAAGCTACAGCTTCGAAAAAGAGACAGAACTCCTCTCCACTAGACTATAATGCACTTATGTGCACTTTGTAAAAAAAGAAATTGGCCCAAATACCATGGTCATGCCGAACACATCCTATTATATATCGGGACGCTTTTTATATTTAAGGCTCCAAACATCCAGGATTCCCTATCATGAAAAAATACTCGCACGCATGGATTGCCTTCATGGCAATCAAACGTCTCGAAATCATAGCCACCGCCCCCGAAGATTCGCCAGTCATCAACGGTGTCAACGAAAGCATCCGTTCAGAAGCCAAGGCGTTGGTCAAGTGGTTCAAAAAATACCGCGATTTTGTCATTCAGGGAGCCTGGTACCCCGACGAAGTCTTCAAAGACATGAGTTCCAGCCACATCGTGAAATTTCGCCCCACCGAAAATGGGCCATACACATCGTTCGGCAAGTTGCCCGTGACGCACTCCATCTATAAGTTGATGTCGAAAAATTCGCCATTGCTCAACAAGCCCTACAATATCGAAAGCGGCAACTGCGCCGACCGTTGCGAAGCTCTGTCCCACAGCATCGTCGACAACTTCAAGATGCTCCACTACGAAGAAAGGGGGTGCCCCATCGCCACCACGGGCAACCACATCGCCATGCGGTTCTTCATTCTCAGCCACTACATTGCCGACTGCCACATGCCCCTGCATTGCGACGCCCGTTCGTTCTCCGAAGAAAAAGGCATTCACGGGACAATAGAAAAAAAATGGGAAGATCAGGTAAGCAAATCCTACAAGATTGACAAGGACAACAACCGCTTTTTCTACGATTCCGATGGATATCCGAAGGAGGATTTTTTTACCCCGTTTGTAATACAAGTGATAGACGATATATCAACAAGAAAATACACCCATGGCTGGGGCGGGACGAACAACAACACATGGGATTTCATGAGCGCCGTTTCGCAGTATTCCTACCTCTTCTCCTACTATCTCATCCAAGAAGACTTCAAGAACACGCAGACCTTGCAGGAATTCCAGGAACAGACCGAATGGGGACGCGACTTCGACAAGTATAGCGCAATGATATTCGCCGATGCCATCGATTCCATCGCCCGCATTTGGCTCCATGTCTGGATAAAGTTCCGGAGCTGGTTGAAATAATCCAACAGAACCCAACCATAGACCACAATAAAAAAATTACTACTATTATATATACTATGAGTGAAAACTGTCTTTTCTGCAAAATCATCAAGGGAGAAATCCCTTCCAAGAAAATCTACGAAGACGACGACGTGTTCGCCTTCTACGATATCGCCCCCCAGGCACCGGTACATTTCCTCGTGGTGCCCAAGCGCCACATTTCGACCATCATGGACATGAAGCCCGAAGACTGCGAGCTCGTGGGCAAGATGCTCTACCGCGCCCAGATTATCGCGAAGGAGCTCGGCCTCGAAGAAAGCGGTGCGCGATTCGTGTTCAACTGCAAGGCCGACGCCGGACAGACCGTATTCCACATCCACCTGCATGTGGTCGGCGGACAAGTCATGGGCTGGCCACCGTTCCCGAAGGAGTAATCAGGTCGCTCCCTACGGTCGCTTCGAGGCTCGAGGTTCGAGGAGCGAGCAGTGAGCAATGAGCAGTGGGCTGCGAGGATTCAAAAGACAAGTAAGCAGTTAAAGGTCAAACTCGTAGTTCACTCCCCTAACCACGAACCACTGTTTACTAACCACTCTTTACCTCATACCTCAAAGGGGCTTTAGCCCCGACCTCACAGTTCATCTATGATCAAGTCCCGCGCTATTGTCCTGCACCGCTACGCCTACAGCGATTCGAGCTGGATCGTCAAGGCCCTTACGGAAGAAGTCGGCATCGTCTCCTTCATCGTAAAAGGAGGCAAGCGGAAGGAATCCCCCTTCAAGGGGGCGCTCGACCCACTCGCTCTGAGCGAGGTCGTTTTCCGGCAGAACCCGAATGCCGAACTGCAGTTCATCAAAGAAGCGACACTCATCGAATGGAGAAAAAACCTTCGCGAAGACCTGCTCGCCCTCGCAAAAGCGCAAGTCATGGCAGAAATCCTCTTGCGTTATGCTCCGCAAGGAGTCCCGTTGCAATCGGAATTCATGTTACTAGAGCAAGCGACAGGGGAACTCGACCAAACGGGAACAAACGCTCTCCACGACAATCAAGGTGATTACAACGCATCTACGGATTTACCGCAGGCGCAAATCCCGAAATCAAACATTTTCGCCCGATGGCTGCTCGACACCTGCGACGCATGGGGATACTCTCTTGACCTCGCCACATGCAGCCGCTGCGGAAAAATTCTAGACGCACCGCCAGCAGACTTCATTCCCGAAACAGGCGCCGTCATCTGCAAAGATTGCATCGGCTCGGGAATGGCACACATGCGCGAAGAGACCTCGCTTGGAATTTGGAACTTGTTGACCAACAACGAGATAACGCATTCACAATACGTTGAGAACGCACTTCTCTCCTATCTGCGCAAGCACATCGGCTTCCTCAAGGAAATCAAGTCGCTCCAGTTCCTGAACGAAACCCGCAAACTCTTCAGCAACTAATTATACCACTATATTATATATAGTCATCATCATTCAAAGCATCACAACATCTCAGCATTCCCTAGGTAAATGCGAGAATATACTCTAGTCAAAAAGATATTTTTGAAACGTTGTGAGAATGAAAGCGTCGGCCCCTCCCGCATTTTTTTACTATTTTTGTAAAACAAAAAAGAAGGTTCTCATGTTAACTCCAGAAGATCTCAAGGCAAAAAAGTCACAAGGTGAAAAAATATCCATGATAACCGCCTACGATTTCGCATTTGCGCAAATGGCGGAAGCTGCCGGGGTTGACCAGATTCTCGTAGGCGACAGTCTCGCGAACACCATGCTCGGTTACAAGAGCACGCGCGAAATCGGCATGAACGAAATGCTCATCTTCGTTGCGGCCGTATGCCGTGGCGCCCCCAACACGCACATAGTCGCCGACATGCCCTACCTGAGCGACAAGGATCCGCAAACGGCGTACGATAACGCTAAGCGCTTCATGGACTTAGGTGCAGCAAGCATCAAGCTCGAAGGCACACCCGAAGGAGTCATCGAATTCCTACGCAGCAAAGACATTCCCGTGTGCGCACACCTCGGGCTACTCCCGCAAACCGCAGAGAACTTCAAACAGAAAGGCAAGACAGAAGAAGAAGCGCACGCCATCGAAGATGCAGCAAAGTTCGTCGACAGTCTCGGTTGCTTTGAAACTGTGCTCGAGCACATCCCCGAAGAACTCGGAAAGAAGATTACCCGCGAAGTAAAAAGTGTCACCATCGGTATCGGCGGCGGAAAATTTACGGACGGTCAGGTACTCGTGATGCACGACGCTCTCGGAATGCACCAGCGCAAGCTCCCTCCGTTCGCCACGAAGTTCGTGGACATGTTTGCTCTCGGAACCGAAGGAATCAAGAAATATATCGACAGCGTCAAAGCCAAGCAGTAAGCGGATTCCAGCGTCATCACTTTATATACAATTCTTTGAGCATCATTGAGTTACAATCAAGCATCGGCATATACGCCGATGTTTTTTTATCCACCAAAAGTACATACAAACTAGAAAACAGGGTGTCTGGTAGATAAAATTTTTCGAATGGCAAAAAATGACTTGTCAATACCCTTTAAAAAAAAAAATGAAAAAAATTTAAAAAAATGTTGATTATTTGTGAAAATAAAGTTATTTTATAGTCATCAAACAACAAACCCTCAAAAAAAAGGAAGATAAAATGGCTACAACAACAAAGAAACCTGCCAAGAAACCCGCTAAGAAGCCCGCTACTGCTAAGAAGCCGGCCAAGAAGCCGTCTGCTGCTAAGAAGCCGTCTGCTGCTAAGAAGCCGTCTGCTGCTAAGAAGCCGGCTGCTGCCAAGAAGCCGTCTGCTGCTAAGAAGCCGTCCGCTGCTAAGAAGCCGGCTGCTGCCAAGAAGCCGTCTGCTGCTAAGAAGCCGGCTGCTGCTAAGAAGCCGGCCGCTGCCAAGAAGCCGTCTGCAGCCAAGAAGCCCGCTGCTGCTAAGAAGCCCGCTGCTGCTAAGAAGCCGGCTGCCAAGAAGTAATTCTTCCAAGGCTATTATGGAAAGACTCCGCTTCGGCGGGGTCTTTTCTTTTTTGACGTGACTGCAAATACTATCTTTATAGTCATGATTTCAGAAGAAGACTTGACCAAGCAACAGAACATTCCCTACGAGGAACGCATTTCCCGAATAGAAAAACTTCTCGAAGGCAAGGAGAAACCGAGAGCGTTCGAGCTCGGATTGTTACTCGCCCTCAAGATGGGCCAAGAAATCCGCGAGAAGAAACCGCTCGGAAGCACCACGGCAAAGATGGTTGCCGAATGGAACAGAACTTACCCGTCCTCGTTGGTCGAAGAAGCCATCGCCAGTGCGAAAGAATTCCTCACGAGCCCGGCAAAGCTCGCCGAGAAAATCAAGGCGGGGATGAAAAAGATTGACGAGAAGCGCGACGACGCCGATAAATCCGATGAAACAGAGTCGAAGGATTTGAGCGAGGGTGAAAATGGATAACAAACTCCAAGCCACCATCGACATCGGAAGCCACAGTTGCATCCTGCTGATTGCCGCATTCGAAGATAAGGTCACGGAGCAGGCCGAAGCAACCGAGAACAAAAAAATTCTCGTGCCAAAACTCCAAAAGGTGGAAGTCTGCCGCCTGGGCGAAGACATTTACGAGTGCGGCCACATCACGGATGCGAGAATTCAGGAACTCACGCAGATCATGACGAAGTTCCGCATGGACCTGCATGCCCTCGGTGCCGACCTCAAGGCAGTTGCCATGACCGAGGCCATGCGCCGCGCCAGCAATCCCGACGAAGTCATCGAAGCGGTGGAAAAAGCAATCTGGATGAAGCCCCGCATCATCTCCGGCGAAGAAGAAGGACGACTCACCTTCCGTTCCGTCAAGGAATGGCACGGCTCCGACATCGTCACTATCGACATCGGTGGCGGATCCACGGAACTGTGCAACGGCGAGACATCGCTTTCGATTCCCGTCGGTGCACTCAAGATGTTCAAGGCAATGGGCCCCATCCCCGGCCCCGAATACAAAAAGTTCGTCAAGGAAACTTTCAAGGAAGTCAGCTTCAAGGGAATGACCAAGAAACCCGTCTACCTTATCGGCGGAACGGGAACGGCACTTGCAATGGTGTTCCTCGACAAGCAAAAGTTTGACTACAAGGCCATCGAAGGCCTGGAAATGAGCATCACCGACCTCGAAAACGTCACCACGCGAATCACGAACCTCTCCAAAGAACTCCGCGCGATGCTCCCGGGACTTGAAAACGGAAGGCACGAAGTCATCATCTGCGGACTGTTCTGGTTGCGTTCCCTCCTGGAAAAACTCCGCGTCGAGACTTTCAAGATCAGTACGGCAGGCCTCCGCTTCGGTCTGCTCTACCCGCCGGAGCCGGAACCGGAAGAAAAGCCGAAGCCCAAGCGCGTTCCGCCCTGGATGAAAAACAAGCAAGAATCCGCTCCGGAGGATTCCTCCACATGAGAATAAATAAGTACATATCTCTTTGCGGCATCGCGAGCCGCCGCGCCGCCGACACATTGATTGCCGACGGCCTTGTACAGGTGAACGGAGAGACAATCACCGATCTCGGACACCAAGTAGACGAGACCAAGGACAAGGTTGTTGTCGATGGGAAACCGGCAAAGCTCCCCACCAAAACAAAGACCATCCTGTTCCACAAACCGCCCGGATGCGTTTGCACCAAGGTCGACCCGCAGGGCCGCCGCACCGTGTACGATTACCTGCCTCCCGGATTCCAGCACCTCAAATATGTAGGCCGACTCGACCTGCAAAGCCGCGGGTTGTTGCTGTTCACCGACGATGGCGAACTGTTGCACAGGCTCACCCACCCCAGCTACGAAATCCCGCGCAGTTACTACGTTTGGACGACACGCCCCCTCAGCGATTCTGCCGCACAGAAACTGGTTGACGGCGTTGACATCCGCGACGAAAACGACCCCGATGCAGAAGAAGAAATCGCCTTCGCTACCGATGTCTACCTCGAAAACGGGTTCGCCGAACTCGTGCTCACCGAGGGCAAGAACCGTGAAATCCGCCGCATGATGCGAGCCGTCGGCTACGAAATCCGCGACCTCAAGCGAGTGAGCTACTGCAAAATTCAGTTGGGAGAACTCCCCGCAGGCGAATACAGGGAATTGACCGCCGACGAAATGAACAAGTTGAGACAGGCGGTGAGGATGAAGTAGCTATGAGGTCGCTTCGCTTTGAGGTATGAGGTAAATAGTAGGAAGTAGGAAGTAGGAAGTAGGAAGTAGACAGTGGTTAGGGATTAGGATCTAGAATCTAGGGGCTAGGGAGAAATATCACGGCTTCGCCGTCTTATATTGACGCACGAAGTGCGTGATACTTATTCACTAGCCACTAGCCACTAGCCTCTATTCTCTAGTCTCTCTCCTCGTGCCAGGAAACCTAATATGAATAGAACATTATACATAGGTGACGTTCATGGTTGCGCCGACGAACTGGAAGCAATCGTAGACAAGTTTGGCTTTGTCCGCGGCTCCGATACGCTCTACCAGACCGGCGACATTATAAATAAGGGCCCCGACATGATGCGGGCACTGAAGTTCGTCGTCGATAACGGCATCCTGACCGTGCGCGGGAACCACGAAGAACACCTCATCCGTTCGATGGAGGCGCCCCCCTCCCAATGGAGCGAAAAGCAGAAGAAGCGTTTTGCTCGGCTCCCGCTCGAAGACTGGATATACATCCGCGACATCGTGAAAGATTGGCCGCTCTGGCGCGACACCCCGCACGCGTTGCTCGTGCATGCCGGCCTCGAACCCGGCAAGACAAGGCTAGAAGACATGAGCCCCGAGGTACTGCTGTCTATCCGCAAGTGGAATGACGAGCCTTGGTACAAGCAAGTCACCTGGCCAAAGACAGTCGTGTTCGGGCATTGGGCCAAGAAAGGTTTTGTCCATCGTCCCGGATTCATCGGGCTTGACTCGGGCTGCGTCTACGGGAAATGCCTTACGGCGTGGTGCCCCGAAGAAGACAAGTTCTACGAAATCCCGGCGCGCCGCGAATATACGCCAGTAAAGGACAAGACCAAGGAATCGGAAGTTTCACCATGCAAAGTCGCAGGCGATGCTAGCAAAAACATTATCACCTTCGACAATATCCGCGAAAAAATCATGCGCGGAGAAATCACCCCTGCAAACGAGACCCCCGAAGAGGCCAACATCCGCAAGGCGAGCCCCTCCATCTCGGCGGAATGGGCTGGCTACAGATTATAGTGCGGTTCATCTTATTTTATTTTAGTATCTTTATCAAAAAAACAGAGCAAACATAATGAAGAAACTAATCGCCGTCTTTTTGTTCCTTTCTTTTTTCACCGCAAACGCCTTTGCTTACGAAGATGAAGGCTATTGGCCACGTTCCTACTATGCGGGTTTAGGATTTTCCGCAGTGGCAACTCGCGGCGACATTGGCAATTACACCTTGAATACAAAAACGGAAGATGGCGAAAAAGAAACAGTCCATCTGCCTTCGACAAACCTTTTCGTATCGCCCGACTTTATCCTGGGTGTAAACATAGCGCAGTTCTCACTCGCCCTTAATTACAACTACTGGTATTTCACCGACAATCTGGCTGGATTCCCGGAAAACAACGTCGAAGAGCAAATTCGCATTTGGCGACTTGGCATCGAGTTCATCTACAACATATTCTGGCCCGAATTCTTCCAGCCGGGAATCGGTCTCGGATACGCCTATACAAGCATCAAAACCGACAATAGCGTTATTCCTGCAGACGAATCAAAAGAAAAAACCGACTCCGAACTGATGGGTTCTTCGATTGCCATGATTTTCGATATCCGTTATTTCTTGACGGATCACATCATTCTTGTTCCAACAATCAAATTTTACGAATCCTGGTTCAGCAACCTCTATACGGAAAATGCAGGCACCAAAGATTTGAAGCATAAGCAATGGCAGACATTCGCAGTCATCGAGATGGCCATTCTTTACCAGTTCTAAAGAAAAACGACGGAGCCTTTGGGAAGTAAAATTCTATCTTTGGCGCCATGAAAACGAAACCGTTCATCGCTCTAGCCCTGACCCTCGCCACAGCCGCCTTCGCCATGGATGAAGATGGTTGGGCATCCACCTACGAATCCCTCTCAGCCTTCGACAAGTCGAACGTGCTTTACGGCAACCGCCCCGGATACGTAAAGCCAATCATCACGAACCTGAGCACCATTCTCAACAGCAACTGGGTCTCCAGCGCAGGGGTTCCCCAGGAATTCACCTTTGAAGCGGGTTTGCCCTTCGCCATCGTCCCTATCACGGATGACGACAGGAAATACGGCGACGGCCACCCCACCATCTTCGGCGACAACGACAAGAAGAATGAGTACAAGATTGCAACGGATGTCTGCTCGGCGGAAGCGCTCGACCTATATGGTGCATGCCCCGTCGTCAACGGAAACGAGAACCTGAACGGGCTCAGTTTCTTCACATACCCCTACGTCCAGTTGGCAGCCAGTTACTACCACGCAAGGCTGGTTCTCCGCGGCATGTTCCTCCCCTCCATCAGTGAACTCCGCAAGTTCAACCTGTTCGGTTTCGGCCTCCAGTACAGCTTCGGTCACTTTTTCCAGCACAAGCTCCCCATGGCCGCACAGCCTCTCGACGTGAGCCTCATGCTCGGTTACAACACCAGTGGAATCGGCTACCGTCCGGACGATTACAAGGGACAGCTTGACCTGGATGTCGATGCATTTACTCTAAACATGGTCATCGGCTACAGGCCCATCAAGGCAGTGGAAGTCCTGATGACGCTCGGCTACCAGTACGCCAGCATGGAATCTAGCGGCAAACTGATAAGCACCGAAGATCCGATGGAAGAAATCCACCCGAATATAACGGTCAAAGGGGACAACGGGTTCCGTTTCGGCCTGGAAGTCGCCTTCCAGATCGGTTCCTTCCACCCCGTCCTGGGCTACGATTACGTAGGCAAGTCCGCCTTCACCACCAACATACTATATTTCAAGCAAAGTTCGGATAGTTCGAATCAGTGAGTTTAACACAATGTTAAAGAAGGCAATACTATGATTACATTCCTAATTGGTATCGCCATCCTCATCGGTGGCTACTTCACATACGGCAAGTTCGTAGAACGAATTTTCGGTCCCGACAACAGGAACACTCCCGCCGTACAAAACCCGGACGGAGTGGACCGCATGGTCCTGCCGCACTGGAAAAACGTACTCATCCAGCTCCTGAACATCGCTGGTATCGGTCCCGTCATCGGGGTCATCCTGGGTATCAAATTCGGAGCCATCGTATTCATCCTGCTCCCCCTCGGCAACGTGTTCGGTGGTGCGGTGCACGACTACTTCTCGGGCATGATCAGCATGCGCAACAACGGCGTGAACGTCCCCGCCCTTTCGCGCAAGTTCCTGGGTAACGGTCCGTCCAAGGTGGTGATTGCGCTCATCTCCGTGGCGCTCCTCCTCGTGGGAGCCGTGTTCACCAACACCCCGGCAGCTCTCATCAACACGCCGATTCTCGCCGGTTCCGCCGTCTCCCCGACTTTGTTCTGGATTGCGGTCGCCGTCATTTTCGCCTACTACTTCGCGAGCACTTTCTTCCCCATCGATAAGATTATCGGCCGCATCTACCCCGTGTTCGGCGGCCTCCTGATTCTCGCCTCCCTCGGCATCTTGATTGGCATCGCTCCGCAGCTCGGCACCCTCGACGAAATCTGCTTCAGCGACATTGCATCCAACTTCACGCAGCATCCGGCACACCAGCCCATCATTCCTATGTTGTTCGTGACGATTGCCTGCGGCATCATCAGCGGATTCCACAGCACGCAGAGCCCGCTCGTCGCCCGCACCGAAAAGACCGAACACACCGGCCGCCAGACCTTCTACGGCATGATGATCGTCGAAGGCCTCATCGGCATGATCTGGGCCGCCGGCGGCATGTTCATCTACCATCACATGCCCGAACTCATCACGGGTGCAAGCGGCGTGAAAGTCCTGAGTGAACTTGTCTCTACTGTTATCCCGTTCGCACCGATTTCCATCCTCGTCGTCGTGGGCGTCATCATCCTCGCGATTACCAGTGGCGACACGAGCCTGCGCAGTCTCCGCCTCACGATTGCCGAACTCACCGGTATGGACCAGACCTCCGTCAAGAACCGCCTGATTCTGACGGTCCCGATGTTCACGCTCTGCGCGGTCATCATCTTCTGGAGCAACCTGAACCCCGAAGGCTTCAACATCCTTTGGAACTACTTCAGCTGGAGCAACCAGCTCATGGCCGTGTGTAGCCTCTGCGTCGCCGTGGTCTACCTCCGCTGCAAAAAGAAGAACTTCTGGGTTGCGCTCATCCCGTGCCTGTTCATGGCTTTCATCACCAGCGACTATATCCTGTGGGTAAGCCCCGAGAACCTGAAGGGCGCTCCGGTGGGCTTTGGCCTCAACTACAACGTCGCCATCGTGCTCGCCGCCGTGGCAGCCATCGTCCTCGTCACGCTGCTCTGCCGGCGTGGCAAGAAACTCTCCCAAAAATCGGATTTCAACCCGGACCACTGGGAATAAGCGAGTTTTCGACAAAGAACTTTGATAAACAGAGCGTACACCGCTCTGTTTTTTTTGTTTTTTTACGTTATTTTCCGATTTTTTTAGTATATTTATGCTTTCTCTTGGAAATTTCCAAAGGAAATGTACCGGCCGTTCGTCAAGCGGGCAGCCGTTTTTGTTTTTTTGACAGGGCTTGCCCGAGGAGCAGAAAAATGATCGATCGCAACAAGCACTTCCTTCGCCTGATGGACTGGAGCGAAGAAAAAATCCTCGAAACCGTCGAGATTGCCTCGCGCCTCAAGAAAGAGGTCCACGCCGGCAAAGTTTCTGACCGTCTCCACGGCCAGAACATCGCCATGTTCTTCGAGAAGCCCTCGCTGCGAACCATCACCACGTTCCAGGTGGGCATGAACCAGCTCGGCGGCCATGCCGTGCTGCTCGCCCCGGATTCCATCGGACTCGGCAAGCGCGAAAGCGTGAAGGACGTGGCCCGTTGCCTTTCCCGCTGGGTGAACGCCATCGTGGTCCGTTGCTTCAAGCAGCAGCTCGTGGAAGAACTCGCCGAATTCGGTAGCGTACCTATAGTGAACGCCCTCACCGACGATTGCCACCCCTGCCAAGCCATTGCCTTTGCGCAGATGATTTGTGAAAACCTCGGTGGTTTCAAGAACGCCGATGGCAAGCCGAAGACCGTCGCCTTCATCGGTGACGGCAACAACGTCGCGAACTCCTTCCTCGCGCTCGCCTCCAAGGTGGGCATGAACTTCACGCTCGCCTGCCCCAAGGGTTTCGAGCAGCCGAAGAGCGTTGTGGAAGAAGCCGCCGAAGGCCTCAAGAAGCACGGTTGTGAGTACCGCGTGTTCAACGACCCGAAGGAAGCCGTCAAGGACGCCGATATCCTCTATAGCGACGTGTGGGTCTCCATGGGCCAGGAAGGCGAAAAGGCTACAAAGCAGAGCCACTTCTTGCCGTTCCAGATTAACGACGAACTCTTGAAGCTCGCTCCGGCACACTGCAAGGTGAGCCACTGCCTGCCCGCACACCGCGGCGAAGAAATCACGGACTCCGTGATGGACAACCTCGACGTGAACATGAGTTTCGAAGAGGCCGAAAACCGCCTGCACGCTCATAAGGCTGTTTTGTGGCAGGTCATGCCCCCGTTCAACGCCTAATAGCGGGAAAAATTAAACTTGTCATGCCCGCCCTGTGCGGGCATCTCCTTTTTTAGGGAAAGAAAAATGTCCTTCGTTCAAGATCTTAAAGAAAAAATTTTAGGCGGTTACGAAATCAACCGCGAAGAGGCAATCCAGCTTTTAAGAGAAGACCTCGGCGAACTCTGCACCGCAGCAAACGAAATCCGCGAAAAGTTCCACGGCAACAATTTTGACTTCTGCTCCATCGTGAACGCCCGCAGCGGTCGCTGCTCCGAAAACTGCAAGTACTGTGCCCAGAGCAGCTACTACCACACCGGCGCGCCCGAATACAAGCTTCTCAGCGCCGACGAAATCGTCGAAGACGCGAAGAAGAAAGAAGCCGCAGGCATCCCGCGTTACTCCATCGTCACCTCGGGCCGCACGCTCTCGAACCGCGATGTAGAACAGATTGGCGAAGCCATACGCCGCCTCAAGAAAGAAACGAAACTTTCCGTATGCCTTTCGGCAGGGCTTTTGAACAGGGAACAGTTCGACAAGCTGAAAGAAGCCGGCCTCACCCGCTTCCACAACAACCTGGAAACTTATCGCAGGCACTTCCCCGACGTGTGCACCACGCACACCTACGACGACAAGATTGGAGCCTTGCAAAACGCGCTGGCCGCAGGTCTCGAAATTTGCAGCGGAGGCATCATGGGCCTCGGCGAGACCATGGAAGACCGCATCGACATGTGCCTGGACCTCCGCAAGCTCGGCGTCAAGTCCACCCCGGTCAACGTGCTGAACGCGATTCCCGGCACACCGTACGAAAACTTGCCCAAGCTCACGAACGACGAGTTCTGCCGCATCGTGGCAATTTATAGATTCATCAATCCGAAGGCGTTCATCCGACTCGCGGGCGGACGCGGCGTGTTGGGTGACGACGGTAAGCGTGCATTCAAGAGCGGAGCCAACGCGGCCATTACCGACGACATGCTCACCACCGCAGGCGTCAACAGCTGCAAGGATTTCGAACTCGTGAAGGGGCTCGGATTCGAGCCGCACGGTTTTCTGATATAGCAACACGTTCTATAGACCCGCAAAAGGCCTATATGAAACGCCCTTTTTTAATTTCAAACAAAAGAATGCACTTTTCCCTAAAAAAAGGGATTAAGCGGTATTTGTTTTTGCACCCAAACAAGATATATTGCATAATGCAAAAGATAATCCTAACAGTTCATCGGAGGATTGTAAAAATGAAAAAAATCCATCTCGGCCTCTTATCCCTCTCCCTGTTATTCACGGCATGTTCCCTCGACCTCTCCAGCACCGAGGCCGATGGGAAATGGGAAGAAATGAAACTAAGTAAAAAAGAAGTTCACTTCGAACACACGGGCGGCTCCGACACTATTTCTGTCAAGAATTACAGTTCATGGTGGTTCGCTTCCGCATGCAACGGCGAGTGTTCCGATGGCAACCGCATTCTTCCCAGTTCCTCTGAAGCAGAAATTATTGACAACAAACTCATCAATGGAAGCTGGTGGAGCGCCGAAGTCCTAAAGGATTCGCCAAACAAAATTGCCATTAAAGTGGACGCAGCCGTGGAATGCCTATCCGAAGACTGTGGCAAAGAAGTTTTCCCGAGAAAGGCAATTATCACCATGACCGCAGGCGATATATTTGAATCCATTACTATCTATCAAAAATAATAATCAGCGACTTGTTAATTTATCTATCATCGCATCGCAGCCTTCGTTCACATCGTCCCAGGTCGTCTGGAAATCTCCAGTATACCAAGGGTCGGCAACGTCGCGCGATTTTCCGGCCCAATCCATGAGCAACGACACCTTTCGGGGCTTAGTCGATTCCTTTTCGTAAATATCGCGAGGCAGAATCCAGCGCAGGTTTCGCAGGTTGTTCCTGTCCATGAGCACGATGTAGTTATAGTATTCGTAATCCTGCGCAGTCATCTGGCGGGCATGTTTTCCACTACAGTCAATGCCGTGCGAATTCAGCATGCGCCTTGCCGGCGGGTACACGGGATTCCCGATTTCCTCTGTACTCGTCGCAGCGCTCGCCACCTCAAAGCCTTCAATTCCAGCAGAGGCAAGCTTATGTTTCATGACGAATTCCGCCATGGGGCTGCGACAAATGTTGCCATGACACACGAACAGGATTTTCACTTTTTCCATGGGGGCAAATATAGCCAAACAAGCCTGACGTTTTATTAAATTTTATGAAAAAGGAGTTCCCATGAAAAAAATTTTTTGGACAATGGCGTTTGCAATTTCATTTTGCCTGATGGCCTGCGATAACGACAGTTCAAGTACCAACACGCCCTCCTTCGATCTCACCAATCCGGACAATGACGATAATAATGGCGGGAACAACGGGAACAAGAACAAAACCGGCGTGGAGCCGGGCTGCAATTTTGTCAAGACAGACAATACATGGAAATACCTTTCAGACGAACACTGGGGATTTGTTGACGTTTATGTCTGGACCGACGAAACCACCGTCAGGCACGAAATTCACACGAATTCCTACCATAACGAAGATAGAGACGAAATTCTCACCAACTTGAACCGTGATGAATTCTACGACCAAATCATGGCTGAGTGCCAACTGATGACATCCCAAAACGCAGAATAAAACTCGTTCCCGTACTTTAGTTACATTTCCAGTTGATGGTGCCTTTTTCCAAATCTGTCATCTTCCTTGTTCTCGCAGGCCTATGCCTGTGGAATGTCGGTTGTGGCGTGCCGGTACGCACAGGTTACGACAGGAAGATTGGTGGATACAAGCCCATCCCTACGACCAAAACCGCAGCAGAGGAAGAATCCCAGGAACAAGTCTCCCCTGCCAATGGAGCCTCAACAGAAAACGCACAAGACCAAAACGTATCGAGCGCAGATTCTGGCAAGCGCGAAAACTCCGTAAATCGGGTGCGCCAAGCCGCGACGCGGAAAGAAGCGGCAAGATCGGCACAGAGGCCGGAGCCCCGCGGCAGCCTCGAAAATTATGCGCGAAAATGGATGGGTGCCAAGTATGTGTACGGGCAGGCGACCAAGACAAAGACTGACTGCTCCGGATTCGTGATGCAAGTGTACAAAGGTTATTACAACATAGCGCTTGACCACAGTTCGTCCGGAATGTACAAAGACAGCCGAGGTTCAAAAGTCAGTCGCGGAAGTTTGCGCGAAGGTGACCTCGTGTTCTTCGGCAGCTTCTGGAAAATTGACCACGTAGGAATTTACTTGAAAGGGGAACGATTCATCCATGCCAGTTCCAGCAAGGGAGTCATCATTTCCCCGATGAGCGACAAATACTGGAGCCACAAGTACCAAGGCGGGCGAAGGTTTAGGTGAGGAGCCTAGCTCAAGGCATGTGGCTCGAGGAGCTCTTTACTTTCGCCTCGAACGCTTGAAACCGAAGGTCTTTATTGCATCATCCGTAGTCTTGATAACATCGCCTTGTTTATACGCAGATCCGTTATCCTTGGCGGTCTCGACAGCCGAAACATAAGTGGCCTTTGATTCAAAGTCGAACTTCGCTATGTATGCGCCCGTGCCAATCGCTCGTCCGCGATTACTCTTGGGAGCTCCGTTGTGAGCCATCCATTCCATATTCACACGCAGCACACCATCATTCGAAATTTTATCGTAACCGATATCCTTCATATCTATGCGCACATCCTGTTTGGCAATGAACTGTCCAATGTTGTCGAAAACGTTCATCGTGAACTTGATTTCAAAATCAAAAAGCGGATTGCCTTGGTCGTCCGTCTGTAGCGCCGAAGGCATTGTTATTTCCACAATAAATTGCGGTCCGGCATGCTTGTAGACTCCTGTATTAAGAACGATTCCCGTTGCGGAGAGTTTACCGCCGTCGAGACTCATGAGTGATTCCGTCCCATCCATATTGATTATGGTCGCACGGAACACTTCGTCATCCGAAACAGGCGTCCCCATGTACGGTTCCTCGTTCGGGAATTTTGTCACTTTATTCGCAAGCGTCACGCGGAAGTTCGTCTTCTCGAAGGCTCCGTCTACAAGCACCCAGGGATTCTGCCCTGTAGGGAAGTTGCCGGCATTGTCCTTGTAACGAGAAAGAGAGGCGAGCGGGACAAGCCTGATAAAGTCGCTCACACGAACCGCGCCCTCGGCATCTTCCGAGTAGCTGTAAGTCACATTCACTTCGTTATTCGTCCGTACAAATTCAGGTTTCAGGTAGACGCCATCCTGCGAGCCGCGCATCCTCTCGACATATTCAAGAGCAGGGTTATCAATGGTCGTAAGCGGTTCGGACATCGTAGCCTCAAGCATTTCGATGCCTCGCAAAGATTTCTTAGACGCTCTCATTATAATGGGCGGGCACTTGTCAACCACGTAGTAGAACTTGTCGAAGAATCCGCCTTCGGGCCCAAGCCGCGGAGTCACATGCCCGTATCCGTCATACGAGCCACTGGTCGTACCATACGGGAAGCCGTTCGAAGTCGTGAACGAAATCGTGATGATGGATATCGAATCGTTCGCCAAGGAGGGGTTATCAGCAACAGATACCGTGTGTTTCCAATCAGCCGGGAAAAAACTCTTCACGATGTTCTTCATGCCCCACTCCACGACAAAACTATCGAGCATATCCTGGGGACGAAGCTTTCTCTCGAACTTCAGATAAAGTTCATCGACATACCCGTCGCCTTCGTTATCGCGCATTTCTGCAAGCGTGATGGGAACAGGCTTCGGGGTCTCCGCAATTTTTACACCCTGGGCGCAGGGCGATGCCGGATTGAGCTCGTTGAAGGATTCATCCGTGATGTTCATGCCGCTCTTGATACTTGCGATGCCTCCCACGGGAATGTAGCTACCGCCATCGTTCCCAGTCACCACAAACAACCAGTTCTTGCCACCGTTGCTAGGAGTCGCCTGGCCCAAAACCGAAATGCGGTCACCGGAAACGCCCTCGATAGTAAGTGGCCATGATCCCGGAGAAGCAAGCAGCACGGGTTCGGTAAAGGCAATCATCAGCGTGTCTTCGGGAGTGCGAGGAGCAAGATTTTCGAGAATGGTCACGCTCAAAAGTTGTGGTGCAATGCCGTCGACAATCTTGACATTCTCTCGAGCTGTTTCACCCCTGGTCGTGATAAATACGGACGCAGTCCCGCTCGGCGCCGCCGTGGCAGGCACACCGATTCCGTCAAGTGGAATAGAGACTTTGTCGAGCCCCAAAACCGGCTGCGGCACGGAGAGTGTCACGGTATCGTTCATTCCTTCCAAGAAGACGCGGATACTGTCGAAAGAATAGTTCTCGTCCAAAATGTTGCTGAACACAACCGTCAGTTTGTCAGCCACGTTGTCACAATCGCTATCCTGCGCAACCACCTGCTTCGGCATCGGGTAGTTGGATTCGGCGTAGAAGGCGGTTATCCTGCTATAATCTTCTTCGTCTTCAGGGTCTTGGTACTCGACGTAGATGGTATCGCCAGGGAAGAACGAAATCTCGTTCGCCCCGCGTTTTTCCTTCGACGTGGACACAGCGGTAATCAATTCGACACTGCGGAACAGGCCCTCCCCGATCGATTCCATCTTGACTTTCAAGGTATCTTGTTTCTTGCCGTTAATGACGTTGACCGTAATTGGGCTCTTTGTCTTCGCCTTGTCCTTATCGGTCAGGTAGATGTAGAATTTCTGATTTGAACTCGGGTCCACCACGCCGTTATTGCCGACAACGTTTCCGTTTTCGTCTTTTACCGCAAGGACACCGTCGGTCATGTTTGGGCGATTGAATTCGACATAATAGTTGCGGTTTTCAAAAGCGCAGCCCCCGTTCTCCCTACATTCGTCACATTCGGGATCGGGCCCGGCAAATACCGTGATGTCAACCTTGTTGCTTCCGACTTTCATCTTAACCGGGATATTCAAATCCCATAAGTCGGTAGCGAGGTTGTAATGGGCGACGACGGTATCGTTGTAGCTCATGTAGGATTCGTTGTCGACGACACTGTATTCCAGCGGAATGCGCTCACCATTTGCCCAAATCTGGGTAATGAAGCCACCCTCGGTAATATGGGCGTTGCCCTTCACGTACATGGTCTTGCTGACTTGATTCACCTCCACATGGCTGCCATTGGACACGTTGAACGGTGCGTCAAAAGCGACATCCAACTTGTAATCGGCGCGCTTGGTCGCCATTTCCGCCTTGGACGGGCTATAACCCCACACGAATTCATCCTTGCGGTAAACCGACACGTAAGGGTTTATTGGCGCAAGGTCGTCATCGCCGAAGTCCTTTTTCTCACAAGGTAGCCCTTCGTAGTCCGCATAGTCCCCGTTCGCCTTGGAATGCGGTTGCCAGCTCCAGTCCCCCGGATTCTGCGCCAACTTGTCACCCGCCTGCGATTCCCAAGTATCTCCGTGATCCTTGCAATAGAATTTCTTTTTGGGCGTATCGTTCATCAGGTCGAGGTGAGGTTCCCACTCGCTCCTTCTGTCAAAAAGGACATCAATCCTGAGCCTGCTGGTGGACTTGATAATGGTCGAGCCCAACGGAATGGGGAAATACCATTGCCAGGTTCCATCGGTCGGGTCGTAAGTATCGTCTATTTTCTTGGGGAACGTCTGACGGAACAGGCCATCCAGTTCCCTCTGCGTTTCCTGGGAACACGTATCGTTGAAGGCCGATTCGTTGTACGCCTGGCAGATATCGCGCCTAATGCCGACATCGTAATAAATTTCGTCCGTGGCGCGCATGTAGAGACGAATCGTCAAACTGTCAAACGGACGAACTTCGTTATTGTAGACATTGATTTCGAGGCCAGGCATGGGGTCCCAAACGTACTGGGACATTCTGACTTCAAAATTATACTGCATCACGGGAGTCTTGAATTTTAACGGCTGATTATTCTCATTGACATTGGTATAGGCACCGTTACTTTCTACTGCGTAATAATAGGTAGTTCTTTCCTTGAGGCCGCCAATCTTTACATAGTGGAACATGGTCGGGCCTCCCGAAATATCGGCATTCCCTGTTCCAGTATTAAATGCGTAATCCTTTGTATCCGTATGCGGAATGGTATCCCAATAGACTTTCGACTCGTATTCCCCATTAGGGGTGTACCACATGATTTCTGCGGAGTCCGCGGTCACGTTGCAGACAGTCACGTTTTGGATATTCGCGTCTTCGACCATACCGAGTGTCGTAAACGAGAACGGAGTCATCGTGCTATCTACGGCCCATTTTTTCGTCGTGTTCCCGCTTCTCGAATTTGCTGCAGTTACATAGAAATAATATGTCGTACCGGGCTGAAGGTCCCGTAGCACAATCTCGTGTTGCTTTTTCCCTGTTTCGGAAGCCACGACAGACGGGTTCTTGATTGATTCCGTCGTATCGAGCGATATGTACACATTGCCGCCAATATCAAGCTTCACGACGTAGATGGCCGAATCCATGCTTACATGGCGCTTTTCCACAATAATAGAGGGTGCGCGGTTCAGGTTCTCGGACTTTGCGAGAATGACCGTTGCCGGCAGGAGATTGGATACGGCATCGATGCAAGTGTTTTCCGTAAGTTGCCAGTTGTTGAAATGAACGGAAAGGTCGTTTTCCGTCGATGGCGGTAAACCAGGGCCTAGGCCCCCAACAGGAGGACGGTACTTGTACGAAGATACGAGACCGGCGACATTCTTGCCTTCAGGATTCGAACCGCGGTGATGCGGATGCGCATGGTTCTTGTCGCCGACGCCATAAACGAGGGATACATCCCAGGGGTTCATTCCAAGGAAATAGTTCATATGGGATACAGCTAAATTCAATATCTCATCGGACTTCCAATTCTGTATGGTTCCTGTTTGTGGCATGGTGACATTTTCCAGGTCCTTGGTCACGTCGTAATAGGCCAAAAGTTCAAAAATGTTGGCCGCTTCGTATTTGGTCCACCATTGCTCGGGATTGACAGACCTTGTAATCCCCCAAACAGGATCGTACGACACCGAAGAACCGACCCAACTGGCCTGTCCTGCAGGAAGGTCGATAATTCTTTTTTCACCAGTCATGACTCCTGCGAGGTTTGCCGCCATGGTAAAAGCGACATCTTCGATATAAATCATTCTCTGTTCGTCAGAAAGACCATAAGCGCTAGCCTTTTCCTTTGTTTCCAAAATCAATTTGTAAAAGGCGTAAAGACCGCTCGTGAATACGCTCGCCCAGTCGGAAGCCGCATTGTTCTTCAGGAAAGAAGGGTTTTTGTGCTCAAACCATCCGCCATTGAACATGCCCGCACCTTTCTTGTCGCCGCTTGCGAAATCTTTCTTGGTCTGGCCACCAGCCAGAGACTTTTCTTCGACGGCATCGTTCAGATACGTTTTGTCAGCGGTAGCGTAAAAAAGGCATATTGCCGCAAATCCCATTTCGTCGTTATATTCGGAGCCGCCACTATATGCCGCCGTGTTCGTAAGCGATTTCTTGGCCTTGCCGTAATCATAAAGGGCCTTTGCCACTGTCAAGCTTTTCTTGGCAAATGTGGAATCGTATCTATTCCAAATTTTGGAGACAATTGCTAGGCCTGCGGCAAAGTTTCCTGAGGCGGTGCTTCCAAGTTCTAGACCGCTATCCTCTGCAGGATGGTCATCGCTTCTCAAAATTCTGCTTGTAGGACCGCCTCTATCGTGAAGTGCATTGTCCTGGAATTCTGGAGAGCCCCACCATCCGTGATCTTTTCCGATATTTCCAACAGAAACTGGCATAGCCGAAACAACACCCTTGGCGGCATCGTATGCCTTTATAACGTATTCGGCACCGAACTTCGCTTCCCTGAGAATGTCCGGGACATCGTCGGTATTGTTGATTTCGCTTTGATTAAACGCATAATTGTCCTGATCGCGGTCTTCGAAGGCGGCCGCCGTAACTGCAAGTTGAGCAAGGCTGTAAGAAATTGTCTGGGCTTCTTTAAGATGGTCTCCGCAGTCGTACCAGCCACCGGTCATATCCACGTTTGCGAGGGATCCGTCTTTTACATGGCTAGGCGGATGGAACCAGGATTCGGAATTACCGCTGCGGTTGATTCCATAGAACTTGAGCACGGCATCGCGAAGCATGGAATAAACCCTGTCGCTAATGATAAAAGTGGACGAATATTCATCTCCGACCTTTATACGCAACCTTTCGTTCTCGGGCAGTCCATGGGGAAGCGAACCCCTTTTCAAGGCTCCTGAGGGTCCCTTCCTTGTTGTCGTATAACGGGTATCACCACCGTCTGTTGTCTGGGCATTGTTAGACGCCCTTATTGTCAGGGAAGAAGACACGGAATTCGAAAGCGTTTCCGAAAAACTCCCGTTTCCAACGACTTCGCCCTTCTCGTTGACGACTTCAAAATCTGTTGCCGACCCGACATACAGTACGTACTTTTGGGGGTCTTGCGGACGATACCCGGCCTGGTTTACACGTATGGGCGACATCTGAATCAACATGGCATCAATGAACGCCTGATTCAAAGAGTCGGGAATTATGTTGTTAGGAGAATATGCAGCAGGCGTATTGATATCCGGCAAAGAATTCCGTTTGGGCCCTGCTGTAAAATTTGTATTGAATATTGTGGAATCCCACGTCAGTGGCCAAACAGGCCGAATCAGGTCGTACGGAGTCGGCAAAACCTGATCTGCCGCCATTGCCGTCACAGCGGCAAGTACGAAAGCAATAAGTCCCTTTCTTAAAGACACAAGGCAACTCTCCTACTAATCCCCAGCTAAAATTTATAGTCAAAACAAACGAGCTGTACAAAAAAACTTTTTCGTATCAAAAAAAATGTTCCCTAGATGTTCTCCGACACCCCACCCCCTCGTACATGATACAGGGGCGCGGGGCTCCAGGCTCGAGGTTCGAGGTACGAGCAACGAGTTATGAGCAGTGAGTAATGAGCGATGAGGTATGAGGTTCGAGGCTCGGGGCTCGAGCTATGAGCAGTGAGTTTTCAGATGATTAGTAAGCCGTAAAAAGGTCAAACTCGGAGTTCACCCCCTAACCACCAACCACTGTTTACTAACCACATTCTACATCCTCGCACCTCGAAGGGAGCGTAGCGACCGACCTCACACCTCAAAGGCGCAACGCGCCGACCTCATGCCTAGAGATTGCTTCAGGGCTATTCGCCCTTCGCAATGACAACCAAGGCGAATGCCACGCCAAAACGCTTGCGTTTCGGCATGGCTGAGCCGACGAGTCATGCGCCTGCGAATGACAAATCCCTAGATTCTAGTCCCTAGATCCTATCCCCTCTTTTTCTATCTTTCCCATCATGAAGAAGATCGCATTTCAGGGCCGTCGCGGGGCCTACAGCGAAAGCGCCGCCTATCACTTGTTCGGAAACGACATCGAGGTCATCCCGATGGACACCTTCGAGCAGATTTTCCAGGGCATCGAAACCGGCGCCGTGGACGGCGGGGCCATTCCCATCGAAAACTCCACCGCGGGTTCCATCTACGACAACTACGATTTGTTGTACAAGTGGCGCCACCCTATCGTGGGCGAAGTCAAGTTGCAGATTTCGCATAGCCTTTGCGCTCTCCCCGGAACAAAACTCGAGGACATCAAGGAAGTGCTGAGTCACCCGCAGGGCCTTGCTCAATGCAGCCGTTTTTTCGGGCGCAACCCAAACATCAAGAGTACGGCGTTCTACGACACCGCAGGCAGCGCCGAAGAAATCGCCAAACGTGGCGATAAAACCGTAGGCGCGATTGCGAGCGCCTACGCCGGCAAGTTCTATGGCCTCGACATTCTGGCCGAGGGCATCGAGAACTTGCCGGGGGTGAACTTCACCCGGTTTTATGCCATCCAAAAAGTGGCGAACCCCCTCCCCGAAACGGGCAAAATCAAGACGACTCTGCTCTTCATGCTGAGCGATTCCGGCAGGTCCGGTGCACTCCATGCCGCACTCGGCTGCTTTGCCAAGCGCGACCTGAACCTCACCCGCATCGAGAGTCGTCCGCATCCCGACCGCCCGTGGGAATACATTTTCCACCTTTCCTTCGAAGGCAACCCGAAAGATGCCACCGTCGTCGAAGCGCTGGAAGAACTCCAGAGCTACTGCGATTTCGTGTACCGCCTCGGAAGCTTCCGCGAAGGCAACACGGAGAAGTTGAGTTATTAATTGATAATTGATGATGGATGATTGATAATTGGAGCAATTATGGCTTACGAACGTACCGACCGCAAATTTGACGAATACCGCAACCTCAAGATGACCACCGGCTTCATCTCCAGTGCCGACGGTTCCGTGCTCATCGAGATGGGACGCACCCGCGTCATCTGCAACGCCACCCTCCTCCCGAAGGTCCCCGACTGGCTCGCCGGCCGCGGCACCGGATGGATTACCGCCGAATACTCCCTGCTCCCGCAGAGCACGGGCAAGCGCGTGGAACGCGAACGCAAGGGAGCCAGTGGCCGCACGCAAGAAATCCAGCGCCTGGTGGGCCGTTCCCTCCGCGGTGCCGCCGATCTCGCCGCCCTCGGCGAGAACGCAATCGTCGTCGATTGCGACGTCATCGAAGCTGACGGCGGCACCCGCACCGCAAGCATCATCGGCGGTTTTGTCGCCCTCGCCATCGCGCTCAAGAAAATCAAGGAACGTCTCGGCATCACGCAACAAATCCTCAAGCACGGCATCACCGCCATTTCCGTAGGTGTCGTCGATGGCAAGCCACTCTGCGACCTTTGCTATGTAGAAGATTCCGCTGCCGATGTCGACATGAACGTCGTGATGCAGGACGCCAAGAACTTCATCGAAGTGCAAGGCACGGGCGAACACGCCAGTTTCGACCGCAACATGCTCAACACGCTCCTCGACCTGGGCGAGAACGCATGCAAGGACATCTTCAAAAAACAGATGGAACTGATTGGCGGCGAACTGCCATAGCCCCTACACATTCCAGTCGCAGAAATTCTTGAGCATGGCGAGTCCAACGTCGCCGCTCTTTTCCTGATGGAACTGCGTCGCAATTAAGTTGTCCTTACCCACGATTCCCTGGAACGTCTGCGTGCCGTAAGTCGTCTCGGCAAAAGCATATTCTGCAGGCACCTGCGGGTGGTAGGAATGCACATAATAGAAGTCGCAACCGCTGCGGATGCCCTTCATAATCGGGTGTTCACGGGTGAACTCCACTTGGTTCCAGCCCATGTGCGGGATCTTGAGGCCCGGTTCGTCCTTGAAGCGTACCGCCTTGCCCGGAATCAGCCCGAGCGTCTTCACGCCACCGTCCTCCTCGCTTTCTTCGAGGATAATCTGGCAGCCAATGCAAATACCGAGCACCGGGTTCCCAGCTTTCACCACCGTCTTGATGGCCTCGCCAATTCCGGTCTTCGTCAAAGTTTCCATGGCCGATGCCGCAGCACCCACACCCGGGAAAATCAACCGAGTCGCCTTCGCAATTTCGTCGGCATCGCGACTCGACTTCGCATCCACGCCAATATGCGAGAGCGCGTTCATCACGGACGTCAAGTTACCGGCATTATAGTCGACCACGATTATAGGATTTGCGGACATAGAAACCTCTCTTAGCTAGCCCAAAGATAGAAACATTTTGAAGACTAGAGTCACCCACGCACACACGCGGATCAGGTGATTAAAAAACGATTAATCACTGATTAATCACTTTTTTGAGCACTTCACTGAAACCGTTTTCAGCGTTTTTAGGTTTATTTAGCCATCTTCTAACATTGGCACGATTCTTGCAAAGATAATTGCGAAAGAAACTATTAGAAAGGAGAACCCATGTCTGAGAATACGGCAGAAAACAGCAACGACGCCCTGATTCAAAAAGAATCCGCATCATTCGATTGTCTTGCGGTGACCAACGTGCAAATTTTCGCTTTCAAAGAAGGAATGTCCCTTGGCAAAATCAAGGCAATGGCTTCGGTTGTCCTAAACGACCAATTTCAAATTCGCGGACTTCGCGTCATCGACGGCATAAACGGATATTTCGTCAGTTACCCGTGCGATCCGTTTTTTAAGGGAGAAGAAACTCGCTACGTCTGCACCCCGATTACACGCCAGCTCCGTGAGCATATTGAAAACTGCGTCCTTGAACGCTATCAACAGTGCATGAACTAGCCGTAGGTAAAAATTGTTTCGCAGAATCCGTTCTTACTGTCTGTTTGGAATTAAGGCCGTCCCGGTTAGTGTCGAAGTTGACGCTTCACAGGGTTTACCGGGATTCACCTTGGTTGGGCTTCCGGACAACGCAGTGAGGGAATCCCGCGAGCGGGTCGTTTCAGCCATCCGCTCCGTAGGAAAGGTGGTGACAGGTTTCCGAACAACGGTGAACCTGTCACCCGCGGACTTGCGCAAGGAAGGTTCCGCACTCGACCTGCCTCTTGCGATTGGTTTACTTGTATCCACAGGCGAAATCGAAATTCCTAAACTGGAACGGTATGTCTTTGTTGGAGAACTATCTCTTGACGGGCTTTTGAAACCCGTCAGGGGTGTGCTTTCGGTAGCGATGAGCTTGCCACGAGGGGACGAAAACATACTCGTCATACCGAAAGCAAATTCCGCAGAGGCTTCGCTAGTCGAAGGCCTGCGTTACATAAGTGTAGATACTTTATCCGAGTGCATTGAAATCTTGGAAGGCGGGGCGGGAAGTTCCATATACGTAGCTAAAGGGTTGACACAAAAAGCCGCTCCGCCTTCCTCGTCCATCCCGGACTTCAAGAATGTCGTCGGGATGTCCAACGTAAAAAGAGCACTTGAAGTGGCCGCCGCCGGCGCCCACAATTTCTTGTTGGTCGGTTCGCCGGGCGCAGGCAAGACGCTGTGCGCCCGATGCTTGCCGGGAATCCTTCCCGAAATGACCGACGAGGAAATCCTGGAAACGACAAGAATCCACTCCTGCGCTAGACGTTCTGGAGATTCCGAAGCATTTAGGCCGATTCTCTCCCGGCCATTCCGCACGCCGCATCATTCTGCATCAATGGTATCACTCGTAGGCGGCGGGGCGAGGCTCCTTCCCGGTGAAGCGAGCCTCGCCCATAACGGAGTTCTATTCCTGGACGAGTTGCCGGAATTCAACCGAGGCGTACTCGAAGCCCTGCGCGAACCCATGGAAGACGGAGCTATCTCGGTAAGCCGGGCCAGCGGGACCGTCGTGTGGCCCGCCCGCTTCATGATGGGAGCCGCGATGAATCCATGCCCCTGCGGTTTTGCGATGGACCCAAAGCGAGCATGCACATGCCTGCCCGAAGCTCGCAAACGTTACAAGGAACGAATCTCAGGCCCACTGCTCGACCGTATCGACATCCAGGTAAGCGTTCCCCCAGTAGACGCAGGCAATTTCATCGGAAAGCCCGAAGGGGAATCGTCGGCGACTATACGCAAACGTGTCTGTGCGGCACGCAACATCCAGCACAAGCGGTTCTCGGGAACCCCATTCAAGGCCAATGCGGAGATGTCTTCGGAATGCGCGCAACGCTTCGCCATGATGACATCTGCGACAGAACGTTTTGCTGTTTCCGCTGCCGACAAAATGAACCTGAGCGCACGTGGCTACTACAGGCTCCTAAAGGTCGCACGAACAATTGCCGACCTGCGGAACAACGAATCTATAGAAATTAGCGATTTATCGGAAGCGCTGAGGTACAAGACCTACAGCTAGACTAACGCCTGACAACGACACTCGATTCGGCTCCAGCCGCACCGGGAATTGCATTGGGCTTACACACGCGGACTTCGGCTTCCAAAACCTTGGGATAATGTTGTAGAATATACTTGGCAGTCTCGACGACCAAGGTTTCTTCCAATTGGAAACAAGAAAGGCGGACAAACCGTTGAAGGTCTTCCGCCAATTGTGCATAATCTATTGAATGGGCCAAATCCTCGTTGCGGGCGGCCTGGGTAAAATCCACCATAATCGAAACATTGAGAACTATGGGCTGCTCGTTTTCCCTTTCGAAAGGAAGGGTCCCGATAATGCAGTTGAACTCAAGGTCCTTGAGTGAAATCTTACCCGGATTGATTACCATACGAACAGGACAATTGCAGCCGTCAGAGACACAGCCGTCACACCGAACCAGATGTTACGGGCTGTAGCATAGGAGTCCTGCGTCTTCTTGTTAATATCCATGCGTTCCTGCAACCAGGCGACTGTCCATCCATCCGCAGTCGCTCCATACTTGCTTACAGCTTCCTCGCAGTTTTTGTTACCATCGCAACCATTTATAATCTTGTCGTTCAACGTGCCGAGACTGTCGTAAGCGTCCCGAGCCTCGTTGGCCTTCATGTGCTGGTAAACGCCCATGACAGCACTACCCACGGCCACCGCAGAAAGGGCTACAGCAGACCAGAAACGGACTTCGTCGGCAATACCGAAACGGTCAGTGGCATTTTCAGAAGCATCGCTTGCAGCGTAGTCGCGGGCATCAGCTTCCCTATTGCTACGATCAAGGTTGCCCTTGACATCGTATTCTTCTTCGTCTTCGCAATCCGGATCGTACTCGTCACATTCTTCTTCGTCTTCTTCGACACGGGGCTTCTTGGCAGCGACCGGAGCTTCATCCTCTTCTTCCTCGTCATCGTCAACCGCGGGTGCCGGAGCTGCCGCCACCGGTTCGTCGTCCTCGGCGCCCTTGAGTTCCACAGGAGCGTTATTCACGTAGGCAATGGCGCTGGACATGCCGGGTACATAGATGAACTTGCCGTCGAAATAAACCTTTTCGGCGTCTTCTTCGGCATCCATGCCCTTGCGTTGATAAATCTTGGCCTTGACGATGTCGCTATAGTCGGCACCTTCGGCAGTCAGCGGGACGAGCGACGAGAGGTCGCCTGCACGGCCCTGGTAAAGCTGGTATGTCGTTTCGGACTCGCCGAACGGGTCTTCGAACTTCTGACGCACAACCAAGCGACCGGACTGCAACGACCCGACCTCGGAGGCCGGAGCCTTCTTCAGCTGACCACCAAATTCAGCAGTAATATACTGGTCAGGCGAACCGACATCTGTAGCATCGAACCCGTCAATATCAAAGGGGCCGGCGAAGGCGGTGAGTGCTGCGCAAAGAACTATAAAAGATAAACGTTTCATCTTCTGCTCCAATAAGCTCAAATTTCAAGTGAAATATATAAAAAAAAAGCCAATTATTTCCAAGTTTCCGAAATTTGACATATAATATAGGCTTATTTAAAAAATAAATGATTTACAACACGAGTTATTGCACTTTTTTTACGAACCGGCTTTGTAAAAAATTCTACATTTTGAGCGGAAATTTTAACTCTAAACCCCAAAAGAAGGTGCTACAATGGCAAAGCTTTCTATTGAAGATCTCGAACTCGCCGGCAAGCGCGTGTTCATCCGTGTCGACTTCAACGTTCCGCAGGACAAGGTGACTGGCGAAATCACCAACACCAAGCGTATCGAAGCCGCCCTCCCGACCATCCAGTACGCTCTCGACAAGGGTGCAGCCGTCGTGCTCGCCTCTCACCTGGGCCGTCCGAATGGCGAAAAGAACATGAAGTACACGCTCGCTCCGGTTGCCAAGAAGCTCGAAGAACTCATCAAGAAGCCGGTGAAGTTCCTCTCCGACTGCGTGGGTCCGGAAGTCGAAGCCGCCTGTGCCGCTATCAAGCCGGGTGAAATCATCCTCCTCGAAAACCTCCGCTTCCACATCGAAGAAGAAGGCAAGCGCAAGATCAAGAACGCCGATGGCACCGAAACCAAGGAAAAGGCCGACAAGGAAGCAGTGAAGGCATTCCGCGCAAGCCTCACCAAGCTCGCTGACGTCTACGTGAACGACGCTTTTGGTACCGCTCACCGCGACCACTCTTCCATGACTGGTGTTGAACTTCCGCAGCGCGCTGCCGGTTTCCTCATGAACAAGGAACTCAAGGCATTCGACCAGGTGCTCAACAATCCTCCGCGTCCGTTCCTCGCCATCCTCGGCGGTGCAAAGGTCGCCGACAAGATCCAGCTCATCAACAACCTCCTCGACAAGGCCGACAAGATCATCATCGGCGGTGGCATGGCTTTCACCTTCAAGAAGGTTTTGAACAACATCGAAATCGGTTCTTCCCTGTTTGACGAAGAAGGCGCCAAGCTCGTTCCGGATCTGATGGCCAAGGCCAAGGCTGCCGGCAAGGAAATCATCCTCCCGGTGGACTACATCGCTGCCGATAAGTTCGCTGCCGACGCCGCCACGAAGGCTGTCTCTGACGCCGAAGGCATTCCGGCTGGCTGGATGGGCCTCGATGTGGGTGCGCAGTCCACCAAGCTCTTCGTTGACGCTATCAAGTCCGCAAAGACCATCGTTTGGAACGGCCCTGCTGGCGTGTTCGAATTCGAAGCCTTCGAAAAGGCCACCAAGGCTATGGCCGACGCTATCGTCGAAGCTACCGCTGCTGGCGCAATCACCGTGATCGGTGGTGGCGATACCGCTACGGCTGCCAAGAAGTACGGTGCCGACAAGAAGGTGACCCACACTTCTACGGGTGGTGGAGCCTCTCTCGAACTGCTCGAAGGAAAGACCCTCCCGGGCGTCGCTGTCCTCACGGACAAGTAATTTTTCCTTATAGGCTTCGCGATACGGCGTCACGAATCCGCTCGCCGTACGCTTTGTACGGCTTCGGGCTTCGTTCCTGGTCTCGCTCGCAACTGAACAAATGTTGTCATTGCGAACCCCGTAGGGGTGAAGCAATCTCCATCCAGAATTTTATAGGAACTCCCGTTCGCGGGAGTTCTTTTTTCTCGCTCGCAACTGAAAAGGCGTTGTCATTGCGAACCCCATAGGGGTGAAGCAATCTCCATCCGAAATTTTATAGGAACTCTCGTGCTTGCGAGAGTTCTTTTTTTCTCACTCGTAACTGAAAAAGCGTTGTCATTGCGAACCCCGTAGGGGTGAAGCAATCTCAATCTGGATTTTATAGGAGTTCCCGTTCGCGGGGGTTCTTTTTTTGCAAAAATTTTGGTCATCTTTTACGAAAAAACGCAATATGGACTTTTTTTTATCGTTGCAAAGCCCTTTTGCGAATTTTGATTTATTTTTTTGACGTGATTTGTTACAAAGTCTTTGGCAGGAATCTGTTATTGGAGTTTTAGGTAATGACGATGCGTTCGATAATCGTTGCATTATTCTTGACCTTGGCCGCTTTTGCCCAGGAACCTCCTGCTTATTATTATTCGCCAACCGGCCCCGATGTAAAATATATCTATAACACGCAGCTAGACTCTATTGAAGCTCATTACATGAGCAAGGCCGAACGAAATACACAATCAGGACTTCGCAAGAAATCGATTTCTACAAATTTTTTTATTGGCGGTGGAATCGGGTTAGCTGCAAGTGCCGCCACAATGATGTACATAGTCCACACAGACAAAGAATATCAAAAAGAACAAAAAGAACGACAACGCAACGATTCCACTATTTACGAGCCACCAGTAGATGGAAATCCTTTACCTTTTCTCTTTATTATAGAAGCTGGTGTAACTGTTGGTTGCCTTGTTGCGGGCGCTATATTTAGGATTACAGGCAACAAAAAACTCCGGAACACGGAATATTTCAAGAAACAGCTAGAAATCTACCGTCAACAAAAAAACTCCGTAAGTCTAGAAATATTGCCGACCTACAATCCCATCCGCCAGGCATTCGGCGGGAACCTGCTACTCGATTTCTGACTTTTATTCTTATCGCCCAATAACAGCGAACTTTTCTCACTGTTATGTTATTTTTTCCATATTCGGCATCCCTACTTTCAAGAAAAAAACTTAATTTTTCTTACATGAAACAAATTATTCTTTCTATCGTATTTTTTGGAGTTCTCCTGGCCAATGCCCAGGAAATGGACACGACCTTCGTGGTAAATGAACAGGGACAAACGGTCGGAATCATCCACGAAAAGGGAACAGTCCCCATAATGCCTCAGCAGCAACAGTATCCCACGCAGCCTATGCAGCCACAGCCGATGCAACCGCAACCCATGGACCCCCAAGCAAATTCTGCGTTTAGCATTGACAGCACCGAATACTATCAATCCTTAATCGACAGATACACGACTTCTGGAAACAAACTTAACGGAGCGGGCATCGGCATGATGATTGGTGGCGGTATCGGTACGGTAGTCGGCCTTGCCATGTTTGTAGCGGGAATGAGCGAAGACAACTGCGAAGAGACAACCGCTAATAACTATGAGTGCGAAGGAAACGCCCTTGATGTTGGAGGCTCCATAATACTCGGTGCAGGAATTGGCGTATTGACAACCGGCATCATCCTCAAGATTGTCGGCGGTTCCAAAATCCGTAGAGCAAACCGCTACAACGATATTCTTGCAAACTACCAGTCGAGAAGGCAATATTCCATGAGACTACACCTTGATCCGGTAATCAACCTCCTGCAAAACAAAGCGGGAGCAAAGTTGGCACTAGAATTCTAAAGGTTATTCACATGAAGCAATTTATTCTTTTTTTAGCGTTTTTTGGAATACTCTTGGCCCATGCCCAGGAGATGGACACAACCTTCGTCATAAACGAGCAAGGGCAAACGGTTGGCATTATTCATGAAAAGGGAACTATTCCCGTCATGACAACTCAGCAGCCGCAACAATATCCGATGCAAGCACAACCCGCGCCATACCAGCCGAATCCGGCATTCGGATACGACAGTACATTGTATTACCAGTCAATCATTGCCAACTACACGCAGTCCGGCAATAAATTCCGCAGAATCGGCAATGGCATGATGATTGGCGGAGGAATCGGCGCCGGAGTCGGCTTAATCCTTTTTATTGCCGGCATGTCACAAATAGAAACATGTGACGATGGCTACTCCGATGACTATAGTTGCGAAGATGATGGAGCAGTAGCGGCCATATCGGGCTACCTTCTTATGATTGGTGGCGCGGCCGTATTTAGCGTCGGCCTACCCCTCAAGATTGTCGGCGGCTCCAAACTCCGTAGAGCAAACCGCTACAACGATATTCTCATGAGATACCAGATGAAGCGGCAATATTCCATGAAGTTGCGGTTAAACCCGTTGATTGACCCCATCAACAACAACTTTGGTGGACAGTTGGCACTGGAATTCTAAACTCATGTCTATCGCGGAACTAGCAAAAAATTTTCACGCCGAGCATCGCGGCAACTGCGCGATGTCTGTCGCTTACGCATTTGCCCGCGCCAGCGGGAAAACCGAAAAAGAAGCCGTGGAATCTGCTGAAATGTTCCGCAATTTCGGAGGCGGGCGCGCCCCCAACGGCACTTGCGGTGCCCTGTATGCAGCCATGATGATGCAGCCGGACCATGTAGAGGCTCTGGAAGCGTTCTTTAGGCGTGGGGCAAAGGGATTCACCCATTGCAAGGAAATCCGCCCCAATGCGATTATCTCGTGCAACCGCTGCGTCGAATTGGCTGGCGAGGCACTGGACTTCTTGTCGAAATAGGACCCCGCCGGAAACATTCCACACATGATTCTGAAACCGAACCCCTCTTGGACTACTGAATCGGCAACAGTCTTGCCGACCGTGCTTGCTAATGTATCTATCAGCAGAGACGCCCTACTAGTGGAGTTCACCGTCGAGGAACCTATAGACTGCTTCCGAGCCGAAGTAACCGAAGACAACGGACGTTGCTGGGAAGATTCCTGCGTCGAAGTGTTTATTCAAGACCCGGCCGGTTCCGGCGAATATTTCAATTTCGAAACAACAAGTCGCGGGTTCATGCTCGCCGCGCACGGCAAAGACCGTGAACACAGGCAAACACTCCCCCCCGATGTTATTGGCAAAATTTCACGAACAAAACAGACTGCGAGTGTCGTAGGGAACCTTGTCTGTTGGGGAATGATTATTCAAATCCCGGCCGAAATATTTGGGCTCCCCAATTTCGAGGGAATCCGCCTGCGCGGGAACCTCTACAAGTGTGCCGACAAGGCGAAAAAACCACACTACCTGTGCGCCTTCCCCATACAAACGGAAAGGCCGGATTTTCACCGGCCCGAATTTTTCCAAGAAATCTAGCAGAGAATTATTCGTCCCTTCTGAGATATCCTGTCTTCAGGATTCTGTATTCGGTGTGGCCATCCTTGAACTTGAAGTCGATGCGCCAGACATAGACACCGGTAGCCACCTTCCTGTCCCTATTGGAACGGTGGTTCCAGCTCAGGTAGCCAATCTTTGCGCGGTTCTTGTCGTTGCCGCGAATCTTCGAATCCATCTCGCCATCATAGCCAAACTTCTGTTTCAAATTCGCCACCACATTGGCGAGGTTGTCATAGATGTAGATGTTCGCCTCGTAAGGTGCGACAGACGCAATCTTGACAACCGTCAGGCTGTCCGGCACTTCTTCCCAGGAATCGCCACCCTGCGGAATCCATTTCTGCTTCTTGTGTTTCTTGCTGGAACCATGCACAGCCTCAACAGCAGACACTTCGTAGAGGTAGACCGTCTCGTCGCGGCCCTCGACCTTCACGCCACCACGGCCCATGGAGTTGCCCTCGCTGTCGACATAGGTGGCCTTGGGGTTGGTCATGATGCAGTTGTCCTTCATGATGGCGTAGTCCGCCAGCACGAATTTCCAGACGGTTCCTGTTGAATCGACAATCGGCTCGAAATTCGAACGGATTGGGCTATAGACGGTATCCTTGCAAGTCTTCGAATAGCGGAACAGATCCTTCCATGCGGTCTTTTTACCGATGTTCGTAATGCCTTCCGACATCGTGATTACCAGGGTGTCCGGGGCCACGTCTTCCGAGGCGTCCAGATATTCCTCCATCGAAATCTGGCCAGGACGCTTCACGGCTTTCGCCGGCACGGCGCCGATCATGTCCCTCAGCATCGTCTTCTGCGAGAATTCCGACTTGGTCTTGGTCACGCGCAGGTAAGGCGGCGCAGCCGTGTCTATCGCGGTCAAGCCATACTTGAACGGCTTACGGACTCTAGCTTCCGCCCACGAGGAATCTTCAGTAATGCGAATCTTGCTTGACTCAACATTGGTCCAGGGGCCATGTGCCGCATTCCAGTATACGGTATCAATGCTCGCCACCTTCTTTTTCAGAGGCTTCTTGAAATGGATGCGGATGGAATCCGCCCTGCCGTCCAGGTCGAGGTCGTATATTTCGGCAAAGTCCGCCGCCACGTAATTCGTGTAAACCACCAGCGAGTCGCGCTTCCTGAGCTTCGACTTGTCGGCAGTAACACCACCCTGAATGACAACGCGGTTGAACGTCGTATCCAAATCGAGGACGGCATCCAGGAGCGAATCCTTGAGGGACGCAGAATCTTCCACGAAGTAGAAGCTGCCCTTGTAAACGTATTCCTTGGAGTAGTCTTCCGTCTCAATGGCTTCCACGCGGATGGTGTCGCCCTGGTCGGTAAACAGCAGCAACTTCAGCGTATCCACGACGTACAACGACGGGCTCGGGGCCTGAATCTTCAAGCAGTAATCCGCCGAGGTCGAGGTCCGGACAGAATCCAAATCTTCCTTGCACTTCGAGTCCATGAACTGGTAGACCAGCGGGACTTCGTCTTCGATAACGACGGTATCACGAGTCTTCGTATTATAAAGAGGATCCTTATAGGTGGCCACCAACGTGTCAGACGCAGCGCACGAAATCTTGCCGTCGTTCTTCTTGACGCCGTATTCGTTCTTCTCTATAGGATCCTTGGTCTTGTAGTAGCCGCTGCGAACTTCCACCAGTTTTATCTTGTCTTCCACGTCGCCGGAGACAAGGCACGACAAGCTCGCCGTAACCGTGTCCTTCTTGCTCGTAAAGTCTTCCGTCACGAGAGCAAGCGAAATCTTGTCTGTCAGGCGGGTAATCTTCAGCGTGTCCTTTTCACCATTCAGGATCCAGATGGTATCCTTGACATCGGCAATAACGAGTTCACTATCGGAACAAGCCCCAGTAAACGTGTTGCTGAACTTTTCCCAACGCGCGGAGACGCCCTTCTTGTCGATGGCGCGCACGTAGAACTCGAGTTCTTCCCCTATTTCAAAAGCGGTCAAGGAAACGCTCCAGTCGTCGCTCTTCTTGCTAGTACGGGACATTTCCTTTTGCGAGAAGACTACCGCATTTGGCCTTTTGTAATAGAGCTTTGCACTGGAGATGCCGTCGGCATCCGTGATGGTGAATGTCAGTTCGCCCTTGCCGCCAGTAGTATCCACACATTGCGCGGTCATGTATTCGATTTTCGGAGCTAAGTTGTCAATCGGAATCGTGTAGGGTTCATTGGACGGAACCGGAACCTGCGGATTCTTTCCAATCAAGCCGGAGGCACTTGTCGCAACGACGTAGAAATCGATACCCGGAGCGAGGGCGTTGTAGCCAGGCACCACGTAGCTCCAGAGGCTGTCCTTGACATGGGTCATCTTATGCGATGTATAGCTCGCGGAGGCATTCGGGGACGACACACGCGTGTACACCACCACCGAGGCAATGGAATCCACGGACGAGACATAGACCTTGATTTCGAGGGAATCACCTTCTTTCTGCTTAGAGCCCACCAACTTCTTGGTGTTATTGGTCAACTTGACCACAGGAGGCATATCGTTCTCGCTCCAGTAAGCCGTATCGGAAGTAGACTTGTTGATAAACTTCGTCTTGATGACCACCTCATGGGTATCGCCATTCATAATGGTATCCGGACTCTGGTAGCAAATAGTATACTGGCTGCTCGTAATTTCAGAACGAATGGACGAGTAAATACCACCGAGCATATCGGATGTAGGCGCATAAGTATAAGTTCCACCCGTCGCCTCGGCCAAGTCTTTGAGCGGATAAGTATCTCGGCCAGCATCCTCGATACCGATGGAGTAAATCGTCGCTCCCACCTCGATAGCCCTATCGATAACCGTCGGCGTAGGTGTACTTCCGGCACCAATACCATCCGAGAAAATAATCGCGACACGCTTATAGGGTTCGTCTACAAGTTGGTCAAGGCCCAAAAGTGTACCCTCATTAATGAAGGTATTACCAGATGCATAGATATTTCTCGCCGCTTCCAGCAAAGGTTCCCTGTCCGAAGTCATTGCCTGGCGCACACCCACATCGTTACCAAAGCCGACAATGGCAATTCTCTCGTTCGGAGACTTGCCTTCAATAAATTCGATTAACGATTGACGGGCTCCAGGCAATCGATTACCGGCCATCATGGAACCACTTTCATCCACGACAAGCACAACGGACACAGCCCCCATTCCATTAACGGATGTCACCTGGAAGGGTAACGCCTTGCCGTCCTGGTAAAGGACAAAATCAGATGAATCGAGGCCGGCAATAGGATTACCGGTGTTCTTGTCCGACACAGCAACATCGGCGCAAATTCCCGGGAAACTGCCTAAATCCAGGCTCCTTATTTCCAATTCGGGTTCCGTCGCAAGGTCAAGTTTGTAGGTCGCCTTGATTTCGCAGTTCGCAGAATTCGGCTTGACACGGGTCTTTGCGCTCGTTGGGTCTTCGATTTTCACTTTCCCCGAAACAACAACCCACTTATCAAATACATAACCACCATAAGGAGCGGCCTGGACCAGAGTATCCACGCCCGGGAACAGCCCAATCCTACCACTTGGATTCACATGGCCCTTCCCCTCCGAAGACACGGTCAATACGTTCGCATTCACAATCTGAATCGTAAAGTTCTTGTCCGAAATTTTGTTAGAGGCATCAATCAAGCCCCAGTATAGCGGCTGTTTTAGTTCCTTCACGCGGAAAAGGAATTGGGTTGACGTTCCACTCACGACGGCAGGAGTTTGGGAATAATACCCCGTAGAGGACAAGAACGTTGTGTCTGTTCCAAAATCGTACCACTTTGCGGCCATTCCATCCGTCGATTCAATCTGGATGATGTACCAAGATGTATCGGGAGGTGTCCAGGTAAAGTACACGGCAGAGCCCGAAGCATCACTATAATAATGCGTCTGGTAGTTGAACGTCTTCTTTGTTTTCGAAATCGGCATCACCGATCCCTTTTTGAAGTGGGCCCGAACCTCAGATTGCTTCTTTATCGAAATCAAAGTCGATTTGGCCCTCTTGTCGTCAATCGATGCCGTACCGGAAATCAGTTCCCAGGAATCGAAACGGAAGCCGACAAACGCATTAGCATTGATTGCATATTTCGCTCCGACCCATGCAGGGTTGTATTGAGAAGGAGATGCAGTACCATTCGAATCCGCCGACACTGTAAGAATCGACTTTGCCGTCGAATAACTAATCCAGAAGGGGGTTAAAGAATCTGCGGCATAGGACGCCAGCACCTTGACAAACACCTTGTCACCGGCATCCATCGTCAGCGTATCTACATGCGTCCCAGTGGATGTTCCGTAACTATCATAAGTAGAAAAAGTGCTGTTGGGGAACCTGTAATACGTCAAGTAGCTGTAGGCCCCCGCCCAGGAGGTCACAATGGCGTATGTGCCCGCACTCGGTGCCTGGAACGAGAAATAGACACCCTGCGACGGAGCATTCACATAGTAATCTTTTGCCGTTGTGTACGACTTTGGAGTATCTGTAATCGAATAAATAACGCCATCCTTGAAATAAGCCCTTACCCTACAATCACCCGTGATGACGAGCTTTGTGTTCCTCTCGGTAGAATCAAGCACTGTACACGACCCAGAAACCATTTTCCAACGATCAAATTTTTGGTCAGTATTCGCCTGCGCAAAAAGTGCAACTGTATCCCCGGCAATATGGGTTGAATCATAAGGATTGCCGGTATTCGCTATGCGGACATAGCCACCGCCGACAGTATCCGAGAATATCTTTGCCGTCTTTACAACCTTGGCCCAAATGGAATCCTTCATATTTGCATCGGTGTAATATGGACGCAGCAAGAAATATATGGACGTGTCCGCTGTCGATACGGTAAATGAATATCTAATTGTATTTCTTGCAGACGCCGTACTGGCACTTGTATTATAAGAGTAATCGCTATAAAAAGCAAACGTAGAATCATTATATATAAAGACATACCAGGGGATAGTCGATTCCGATACCAGCACATACGTTCCCGCTGTTGCTGCGTTATAAACAGTGCGCACCCCATAAAAAGTTGGAGTTTTGCTCCCGTTGGCATAGGTCGTGAAGCCAGAGAACTTGTCTGTCAACGGATAGATTTTCCCATTCTTCTTGTTTACGGCAATCCTCACCGAATCCGACGAGGGAGTAAAGGTCGTAGCTATCTTGGTGGAATCCTCAAACTTGCCACTGCCCGAAACGATTTTCCAACTGACAAAAGTTTCGCCCTCATTAACAATAGAAGTCGCATCAATCGAAAGAGCATCCCCCACGGGAACAATATCGGGACTCGTCTTACCCTCGACACTCACGACAGAGACCTTAATCGCATACACGGCAACGGAATCATCATAGTATTCCGTACCCGAAGGGATGACGCTGAAATAAAATTTGTCCCCCTTGCTAGACGGGGTCACAAAAACAGTCCGTGACATGTAAGTGTTAGAAATAACGTAGGAGCTCTGAGCAGAGGAAAACGTCGAATCACCTTTATAGTCGTAAAAATAACCATTAAAATAGGAAGACCCAGCCATCTTCGTCTTTGCGCGAATAGCGTATGTAGATGTTGTCGGAGCCACATACACGTAACGCATTCCCACTGAAGCGTTCCCTTCATAAAAATCGTTATCCGGCGAGCGGTAGGTGTCCTTCGTGGTAATTTCAATCAAGTTTGAAGATTCGCACTGGAGTTCCAAAGTGACATCCGAGTTCACTGTAAGCGTGGCGGAATTCGGGAGGTCTTTGACAAAAGTCGCCGAGCCCTTCTTGACTTTAAAGCCTGCCGGTCTGTAGCCGGGATTGGAATAACCCAAAAACGTTACTCTGGCCCCCTCGACCACATTATCGCTCTTTACCGCTGTGGAACACTGCGCCGATGCACTCGTCAAGGTAACCTCATAAGACGCAACCGAAGAATACTTCACGGTGAACACGTCAAGTGAATCATAGTAGTAACTGTTCCTTACAAGATAGAATACCGTATCGTTCTTGTTCAAGTAAAACGCATCCACCTTTAAATTGGTTACCTCATTCCAATCCTGATAATAAAATTCCGATGTCGAATAACGGAAAATAGATAGTTTGTCCGTAGAATCTTTTGATTTAAATTCGACCGCATAGGCACCATCACTCGGGGCGACAAACATGAAGCGTGCACCATAGGCTGCCGAGACTTCAAAGTAATGATCGGCAGTGGTATATTCCTTCGCCTTGGTCGTAATCGCATATACGGTTCCCGCGCCAAACACGGCCTTAAGGTGGCAATCTCCATTTAACACCACTTTTGAAATGGCTTTTGTAGAATCCAGAACCTTGCACTTGCCTGAATCCTTTTCCCAATATTGAAACCGGGATCCGCTGTTGGCAACTGCTTGAATGTCTATCGTATCACCCGCCACATGGGAGGAATCAAAACTATACGTAGTTCCACCCACACGGGCATAGCCAGATCCGACTGTATCCACATGAATCTCGGCGGCTTTTTCGACATGGACATTTACAGTTTCACCAACATAATAACTGGAATTCTGAAACAGTTCAAAATAGTTCTTCGCCCCCGCTGCCGATTTAAAGGGCACTTTGCAGACGGAATAGCAGTTCAGTACGGTAACGCTACTGGAAAATGTACTATCGGAACCATAACGGTAGACATAACTACTATAATCTGACTGGACAATCAAGACGTAGTTGTCAGCATCCGAGGCCTTGTACGACGTTCGCACAGCATAACCCGAAGTTCCTTTTTCGTAACCATCGACATTATAGACAAAAGAGGAATTCTTGTTACTGAGCGTTTTCACCTGGACCGTTTTTTTCTCAACGTCAATTTTTGCATTGGATTTGGGAGTAAAGTAGGTAGAGACTGCCGAGGCATTCGTAAAATTTCCAGACCCCGAAACGAGTTTCCACGACACAAAGACTTCGTTTGCTTTCAACAACGTCGAAGCATTTACCAGGATAGAACCACCGTTCACAACCGCAGTGTCTTTCCCGTTGAACGTCACGACAAAGGAAGGAACTTCCTCATAGCTAACATTAATAGCGTAAGTATTATAAGTTGAACTATACTGACGCACCATAAAAAAAACGGAATCACCCTTTGAAGCAGATACGATTGTATCCATACTTGCATATATACCTGCTCCATATACAAGAAACATGTTAGAACAAGAAGTATATGTGCTACTAGGGCACTTATCCACATAGTAATAGCCGCTCGAGGGCAATTCAAATGTCACATCAAACGCCCCTGTTTTGGGAGCCACAAAGGCAAGCAGAACGCCACTAGAAGCATCGCCATCAACAAACGAATTATCATCGAGCGAATACGAAGTCGGAGTCGTCGTTATCGGGAACACTTTTCCATGTTCCACAGCGGCAAATGCGCCATGCATCAAAGCAGTTGCAAAAAGAATGAACGTGAACTGTTTGAGTAAACGAGAAAATTTCATCCAAACCACGAGGACCTCATCTATGATTTAGTTTTTTCACAAAATTTAAAAAATTTGAATTTGCTTTCAACCCTTGGCATTTATCTTTGGCATCGGGTTTGTAAATATTTAGATAACTTTTTTTATTTCTGGAGATAACCCTTTTTATGATACAAAAAAGGCCGGTTTTCACCGGCCTGAATTTCTCCAGAAATTTTAGAAAAGTCTTATTCGTCCCTTCTCATATACCCTGTCTTCAGGATTCTGTATTCAGTGTGACCATCCTTGAACTTGAAGTCGATGCGCCAGATATAGACACCGGTGCCGACCTTTCTATCCTTGTCGGAGCGGTGGTTCCAGCTCAAGTAGCCGATTTTTGCGCGATTCTTGTCGTTACCGCGAATCTTTGATTCCATCTCGCCCTCATAGCCGAATTTCTGCTTCATTTTCGTGACAACGTTAGCCAAATTGTCGTAGATATAGATGTTCGCCTCGTACGGGGCAACAGAGGCAATCTTGATGACCGTCAAGCTGTCCGGCACTTCTTCCCAGGAATCGCCACCCTGCGGAATCCACTTCGCCTGCTTGCCAATACCATGCACCGGCTGGAGCGCTGCGACTTCGTAGAGGTAGACCGTCTCGTCGCGGCCTTCGACCTCCACGCCACCGCGGCCCATGGAGTTGCCCTCGGCGTCGACAAAGGTCGCCTTCGGGTTCGTCGTAATGCAGTTTTCCTTCATGATGGCGTAATCCGCAAGCACAAACTTCCAGACCGTTCCCGTTGAATCGACAATCGGATCGAACTTTGAACGGATTGGACTGTAAACAGTGTCCTCGCAGGTCTTCGAATAGCGGAACAGGTCCTTCCACGCGGTTTTCTTGCCCGTATTCTTGATACATTCCGACATCGTGATAACCAGGGTATCTGGGGCCACGTCTTCCGAAGCGTCCAGATATTCCTCCATCGAAATCTGGCCGGGGCGCTTTACCGCCTTCACCGGAACAGCACCCACCCTGTCAACAAGCAACGCCTTCTGCGAGAATTCGGACTCTTCCTTGGTCACACGCAGGTATGGCGGCGCCGAGGTATCCGGGGCAGTCAAGCCGTACTTGAACGCCTTGCGAACGCGGGCCTCGACCCAAGTGGAATCCCCGACAATGCGGATTTTCTTCGAATCGACATCGGTCCAGGCTCCCTGAGCGACATTCCAGAACACCGTATCGATGCTTGCAATTTTCTTCTTCAGCGCCTTCTTGAAGTGGATGCGGACAGAATCCGCCCTGCCGTCCAAATCCCTGTCATAGATTTCGGCGATATCGGCGGGAGCATATTTCGTATAGACAACGAGCGAGTCACGCTTCTTGAGCTTGGACTTGTCCGACTTGACACCCCCCTGGATGACCACGCGGTTGTATGTCGTATCCAGGTTAAGTACGGCATCCAAGTGGGAATCTTCCAAAGACGCGGAATCTTCCACGAAGTAGAAATTTCCCTTGTAAATATACTGCTTGGAATAAACACCCGTTTCGACAACATTCACGCGAATTGAGTCTCCCTGATCTGTAAACAACGTCAACTTCAGCGTATCGGCGACATACAGAGACGGGCTGGGCGCCTGAATCTTGAGGCAGAATTTCGCCGAGGTCGAAGTTTGCACGGAGTCCAAATCCGTCTTGCAATTTACCTCCATGAACCTGTATTCGGTCTTGACATCGTCCGCGAAGATTACCGTATCGCGAACAGTGGAGCCGTATAGCGGATCCTTGTAGGTGGCAACCATCGTATCGGCCGCAGCGCACGAAATCTTCCCGTCGTTCTTCTTGACGCCGTATTCGTTCTTCTCCAAGGCCTTTTTCGATTCATAGTAACCATTACTCACTTCCACCAATTTCAAGTTGCTTTCCACGTCGCCGGAGACAAGGCAAGCAAGGCTTGCGGTAATCGTATCCGTATTCATCGAGAAATTTTCTGTTATGACAGCGAGCTTAATCTTGCCCGTCAAACGTGTAATTTCCTTGTCATCCTTTTCGCCATTCTTTATCCAGATACTGTCCGGCACGTCCTCGGCAGCCAAGCTGGTATCCCTACAGGCAAGGACGGAATTGTTCGAGAACGTTTCCCAGCGGACAGACACGCCCTTGTTGTCGATAGCGCGTACATAGAACTCGACTCCATCCGGCCTCATTACCGACGGTTGGATAGAAACGCTCCAGACGTTGCCCTTCTTGGATTCGCGGGACATCTTCTTCTCTTTGAAGACGACCGAGCCAACAGACCTGTAATACAGTTTTGCACTGGCAATACCGTCGGCATCCTTGATTTCGAAAACGAACAAACCCTCCCCTTCAAGCGTATCGACACAATCAACTTCTTTATACTTGACCTTGGGGGCCTCGTTGCCTATCGGAATCGTGTACGGTTCATTGGAAGGAGTCGGAACCTGGGGAGACTTTCCGACCATGCCGGACGCGTTCGTTGCGATGACGTAGAAATCGAGACCTGGGTATACAACATTCGAGTCCGTCACCACAAATTTCCACAAGCTGTCCTTCACATGGACCATCGGGTGAGCCGTATAAGTCGCGGAGGTATTCGGGGAGGATGTGCGCGAATAGAGCGTCACCGAGGCAATGGAATCCTGGGATGTCACATATACGCTAATGGTGATGGAATCACCCTCGCGCTGTTTCACGCCAATCAGTTTCTTGGTGTCCTTGGTCAGCGTAATCACGGGAGGCATCGCGCCCTCGTTCCAGTACGCCGTATCGGAAGCCGTCTTGTTGAGGAACTTCGTCTTGACGATGACCTGGTGTTCGTCCCCATCAATTGTCGTATCCGGAGATTCGTAGCAGATGGTGTACTTCGACTGGATATTGTTCCTGATCGATATGTAGATGGCCGCCAGCTGGTCTGCCGAAGGAGCAAAGGTATAAGAACCGCCCGTAGCATCCGACATAGTCTTGAGTGGATCCAAGTTATTTTCACCCACGGCAACCGAGTGGACCACTGTATTCAGGCTCTTTGCATAATCGATGACATCCTGCGAAGTGACATTGTTGCCACCGTCGGCACCATCCGAGAACACGATGACCGCGGTCGGATTCGTTTCGCCCACAATCTGCTCCAAGCCGCGATAGGCACCATCACGAATATTTGTACCGCCGCTAGCTTGCAACTGATCAACCGCCGCAAGCAACAAATTCTTGTCCGAGGTCATCGCCTGGTGAATAACCGTCGAGCCGCCACCGACAAAACCGACAACTGCCGCCCTGTCGTACTGAGACATTTCGTAAATGAACTGCCGTATAGATTCCTTCGCCTGATTTATACGAATCTGGCCATACGATTCCCAGCCCATAGAACCGCTCTCGTCCACGACAATGGCCACCGAGACGCCTGTGGTGTTCTCTACGGACGACACCTGGAGAGGCAGCCCCTTCTTGTCTTGGAACAGCACGAAGTCGGAAGAATCAAGACCGGCGATAGACCTGTCCGTATTCTTGTCCTTCACAGTTACGTCAACGCATATTCCCGGGAAACTGCCCAAATCCAGATTTGTAATATTCACTTCCGGCTCCGCCGAAAGATCAAGCGTATAGGTCGCCATGATTTCGCAAGAGGACGTAATCGGTTTGACTCGTATGTTTTGGCTTGTCGAATCGCTGATTGTCATTTTGCCGGAAACCTTGACCCACTTGTCAAAGACATAACCACCATAGGGAATGACGCTTATCGCTGTATCCAAACCTGGGAAAACACCCACATTGCCAATCGGGTTGACACGGCCCTTCGCATCCGAAGTCACCGTCAGCACATACGGGGTTATAATCTGAATTGTGAAATCCTTGTCCAAAATTTCCGTATTGAGGGAATCAACCAGCGCCCAGTAGAGTTTCTTTTTCGGTTCACCCCTGAACAAGAAAATCGAAGAGGTTCCCTGCACCGGAGAAGGCACAACAGAATCAACACCCACCGAAAGGAACGACGTATCTGTTCCGAATTCATACCATTTCGCAGACATCCCATCCGCCGATTCAATATGAATCATGTACCACGCCGTATCAGGAGGGGTCCACGAAAAGTACACCGTATTGCCGGTTCTATCGCTATAGTAATGCGTAACGTAGTTGAAAGTCTTTTTCGATTTCGACAGCGAATGGATAGAGCCTTTCTTGAAATGGGCTATAATCCCGGACTGTTTCTTTACCGAAGCCATGGTGAAAGGCGCGTTCTTGTCGTCTATTGTCGCCGAACCAGAAATCAAATCCCAGGAATCGAAACGGTAGCCAGAATCGGCAACAGCCTTGATTGGATATTTCGGCCCAATCCATGCCGGATCGTACACAACAGGCGACACGGTACCGTTGGTGTCCGCTGTCAAGGTAAGAGAAGCCCTCGACGTCGCATAGCTTATCCAGAACGTTCTTGAAGTATCTACGGCATAAACCGGAACAACCATAACGTACACGGTGGAATCCTTTGCGAGCCACATCGAATCCGCTATCACAGCCGACGAGCTTCGATAAACTTGGGAAGAAGCAAACGTGCTATCGAAGGACCGGCGATAGGAAAAGTCCCTGATATTTGCCCACGACGTGACAAAGACGTAGGCACCCGTATCCGGAGCGACGAACTTGAACCTAACACCCTTTGTCGGGTTTTCCACGTAATAATGTTCTTCTGCCGTATATGCCGTCGGAGTCGCGGTAATCGGGAAGAACGTTCCCGAACGGAACACGGCGCGGACCTTGCAATCACCGCCCAAGACAACCTGCGTCGTCCTCTGGGTGGAATCGATAAAGGTGCATTTCCCGGAAGCTTTCTCCCAGTGATCAAATCTCTGATCTGGATTCGCGGTTGCAGCAATCGTGAGCGTATCCCCGGCAATATGAGTAGAGTCGAAGTCAGCCGTAGTGCTACCGTTCACGCGGACATAGCCTCCGCCCAAGGTATCCGACCGCAACTTGGCAGTCTTTACGACCTTGACCTGGATAGAATCCTTCAAGTACATATTGTCATAGGGCATGAACAGGTAATAGCGGGAAGTATTCGCAGAAGCCACATCAAAAAGGACACGCACCTCACTTTTCCCTTTATAAGATGTAATGATATGAGAAGAAAGCGAGCCATCAGTGAAGGTTGAATCATCCGAGAAGTCCACATGGGTCCAGGGCTTGGCCGACTGCATCACGAGCATATACAAACCGGCGCTCTTCGCCGTATGCACGGCCCTGATTCCATAACGCCCTGTCAACTGCGTGCCGTTTCCAAAGTACGTGAATTCGGAGAACTTATCCGTCAGCGAATAAACCTTTCCCTTCCTTCTTTTCACAACGACCTTCGCCGAATCGGACGACGGGACAAATATGGTGGAAATCAAGGAGGAATCCTTAAACTTGCCCTTGCCATAATCCAGTTTCCAACAAACAAAGGCATAGCCGGTATCTATAGTCGTTGTCACAGGGAGAGAATCCCCATAGGCAATGGTATCGAGTTTAGTCTTCCCCTCGACATTTACGATAGACGCACGGACCGCAAACACGGCAATCGAATCGTCAAAGTAGTTGACATTCGACGGAGTAATTCGGAAGAAGTGTTCTTCACCTTTTTTTGCCGGATCCACGACATAGTTTTGAATCTGATCTCTGTTTCCAAGACCCAAACTATACGGAGCCTTGGCCAGCACAGAATCTAGGCCATAGTTGTAAGTAGTGAAGAGGGGATCCAATCCATAGTTATAATAGTAGCCATTAAAGTAAGAACCATTCGCCTGCTTGGTCTTGGCACGGATGAGATAAAGGGCCGTATTCGGAGCAACGTAGCGGAAACGTAGCCCGGCAGAAGGACCAATGTCGTAAAAGTCCTTGTTTGCCGAGTAATACTTTTCCTTCGTGGTAATGTCAATCAAGTTTGCGGAATCGCACCGCAGTTTAAGCTTGAGGTCACTATTGACCTTGAGGGTTATGGAACTCGGATAGTCTTGAGTAATCGTCCCATTACCTTTCGTAATCTTGAAACCAGCAGGCCTGTATCCCGCAACGGAATAGCCCAAGTATGTCACGGTTAGCCCCGCAGGCACGCTTTCGCTGCTGACCGATGTAGAGCACTGTGGCGATGCACTCGTAAGAGTCACTGTATAGGACTTGAGCTTAGAATAAACCGCAGAGAACTCAAGGACCGAATCCGCATTGACGGTGGGCCTTACAATGTAGAATACCGTATCGCCCTTGCTCAAGTAGAGCGAATCCGTCTTGGTTTCCAAAAATGTACCGGTCCATGAAGTCTTATTGAACGCAGATGTCGGATACTGAGTGACGATAAAGGACTTTGCGGAATCCTTCAACGCAAATCGAACTGCAAAGGAGCCATCGTTCGGAGCGATAAACATGAAACGCACGCCTTCGCTCGGATTCCGGGAGTAGTAATTTTTGGCCATCGTATAATTTTTCTCTTTGGTCGTCACCGAATAAATGACTCCAGGGACAAACGTGGCCCTCACATGGCATTCCGTACTAATAGCCACATTCGTGACTGTACTCGTAGAATCAATAATGCTACAATTACCGGAAATTTTTTCCCAATGGCTGAACTTCGAGCCCGCATTATCCGTCGCGATAATTTGAACCGTATCCCCGGCAACATAGCTGAGATTGTAGTTTAGGTTTCCACCCACTCGGACGATACCGGAACCCACCGTATCCGCATAAACCCCGACAGCCCTTTCGACGCTCACTGTGACCGTATCACTCATATACGCCGTGGCCGTTTGAACCAGTTCGAAATAGTTTGTTTCTCCGGCATTGGATACAAAGGGTATTTTGCAAACAATCGTACCACAGCCCTGCGAAGCAGGGTTCGATGACGAAACATCCGTTCCATACCTGTAAATGGTGTTCGAGTTGGCTTTCTTAACTATCAAGACGTAGTCACCGGAATCCGTAGCACTGAAATAAGTGCGAACCGCATAACCCGAAGAGGCATTTTCGTACCCATCAGCATCGTAGACAAAACTTGAAGGAGTACTCGTGAGCGGATAGCTCTGGACTGTTTTCTTGTCGATGGAAATTTCGGCATCGGCAACCGGGGTAAATGTCGTAGTCATCAAAAGGGAATTGGCAAAAGTTCCAGCGTCATCCGGTTCAACCTTCCACCCCATAAAAGCCTCGTCCGGGCCAAGCAAGCCAGAGGCAGTTACAGCAAGTTTATTGCCGACAGCGACTGCGGTATCCTTGGCATTAAACGTCACGACGTAAGAAGCCAGTTCCTCATAAACAACAGAAAAAGGCAGCGTAGAATACGTCGAATTATATTCTTTTATCAAATAATAAACGGATTGTCCATTGCCAGCAAAAAAAGATTCAGTCCAAGCCGACGTACCGGAAAGGACCCTTAAAATGGAACCGCACGAAGTAAACGTGTTGTCTGGGCACTTATATAAATAGTAAGAGCTGTTAGCCGGAGTAAACGTCACCTTGAAAAGGCCCGTCTTTGGGGCTTCAAACGACAGCCGGACACCCGTTGTCGTGTCGCCATCGGTATAGGAGTTGTCTACGAGCGTGTAGGAAGTTTCAGTCGTCGTTATCGGCAGAACGCCATGCTGCTGAGCGAAAGCACTGTGCATCAGAGCAGCGAAAAACAAAATTAAAGTACAGTGTTTAAGTAGACGTGAATATTCCATCCTAACCACAAAGTCCTATTTTTTTAGGGAAAGTTGGATGGAATATACAAAACAGAAAGAGGCCAGATTACCTCTGGCCCCTTTATTTCAAAAATGTTACAAAGTGTTTATTTTACTTAAAAAACGGCTATTAGCGACTATTCTCTTCTCATATAGCCCGTTTTCAGGATTCTGTATTCGGTGTGGCCGTCCTTGAACTTGAAGTCGATGCGCCAGATATAGACGCCAGTGCCGACTTTTCTCTCCTTGTTGGAACGGTGGTTCCAGCTCAGGTAGCCAATTTTTGCACGGTTCTTGTCGTTACCGCGGATCTTCGAATCCATTTCGCCATTGTAGCCGAACTTCTGCTTCATGTTCGTCACAACGTTGGCAAGGTTGTCGTAGATGTAGATGTCCGCCTCGTAAGGCGCCACAGACACAATCTTGACAACCGTCAGGCTGTCCGGCACTTCTTCCCAGGAATCGCCACCCTGCGGAATCCATTTCTGCTTCTTGTGCTTCTTGCTGGAGCCATGCACCGGCTCAACAGCAGAGACTTCGTAGAGGTAGACCGTCTCGTCGCGGCCTTCGACCTCTACGCCACCGCGGCCCATGGAGTTACCCTCGGCATCAACGAAGGTCGCCTTCGGGTTCGTCGTGATGCAGTTGTCCTTCATGATGGCATAGTCCGCAAGCACAAACTTCCAAACAAGTCCAGCAGAATCGACAATCGGATCGACCTTCGAGCGGACAGGGCTATACACGGTGTCCTTGCAGGTCTTAGAATAGCGGAACAAATCCTTCCACGCGTTTTTCTTGCCCGTATTCGTGATTCCTTCCGACATCGTGATTACCAGGGTGTCCGGGGCCACGTCTTCCGAGGCGTCCAGATATTCCTCCATCGAAATCTGACCGGGGCGCTTCACGGCCTTCACCGGCACGGCGCCAATCATGTCCCTCAGCATCGTCTTCTGCGAGAATTCCGACTTGGTCTTGGTCACGCGCAGGTAAGGCGGCGCTGCCGTATCTATTGCCGTCAGGCCGTACTTGAACGGCTTACGGACTCTAGCTTCCGCCCACGAGGAATCTTCAGTAATGCGAATCTTGCTTGACTCAACATTGGTCCAGGGGCCGTGTGCCGCATTCCAGTACACGGTATCGATGCTCGCTACCTTCTTTTTCAGAGGCTTCTTGAAATGGATGCGGATGGAATCCGCCTTGCCGTCCAAATCGAGGTCGTATATTTCGGCAAAGTCTGCCGCCACGTAGTTCGTGTAGACAACCAGCGAGTCGCGCTTCCTGAGCTTCGACTTGTCCGAAGTCGTGCCACCCTGGATGACGACGCGGTTGAACGTCGTGTCCAAATCGAGGACGGCATCCAGGAGCGAATCCTTGAGGGACGCAGAATCTTCCACGAAGTAGAAGCTGCCCTTGTACACGTATTCCTTGGAGTAGTCATCCGTTTCGATAGCTTCCACGCGGATGGTGTCGCCCTGGTCGGTGAACAGCAGCAACTTCAAGGTGTCGGCGATGTACAGCGACGGGCTCGGGGCCTGAATCTTCAAGCAGTAATCCGCCGAGGTCGAGGTCCGGACAGAATCCAAATCTTCCTTGCACTTCGAGTCCATGAACTGATAGACCAGCGGAACATCGTCTCCGATAGCGACGGAATCTCGTGCAATGGTGCCGTAGAGCGGATCCTTATAGGTGGCCACCAGCGTGTCGGTCGCGGCGCACGAAATCTTGCCGTCGTTCTTCTTGACGCCGTATTCGTTCTTCTCTATAAGTTCCTTGGTCTCGTAGTAACCACTGCGAACTTCCATCAACATAATATTGCTTTCCACGTCGCCGGAGACAAGGCACGACAGGCTCGCCGTGACCGAGTCACGCCTGCTCGTGAAGTCTTCCGTTATGAGGGAGAGCGAAATCTTTTCCGTCAGGCGGGTAATCTTCAGCGTGTCCTTCTCGCCGTTACGGATCCAGATGGAATCCTTGACTTCGGCCGCTATGGCATTGCTGTCGCGGCAAGCTTCAACGAAGGTATTGCTGAACTTTTCCCAGCGTGCGGAGACGCCCTTCTTGTCGATGGCGCGTACATAGAACTCGAGTTCATCCGAATCGAATGCAGATGCGGGCAGCAAAACGCTCCAGTCGTTGCTCTTCTTGTCGACACGGCTAATCTTCTTGTCGGTGAAGAGCACCGAGCCCACACTTCTGTAATAGATTCTCGCCTTGGAGATACCATCGTCATCCGTGATGGTGAACATCAATTCGCCCTTGCCACCAATAGTGTCTACGCAGCTCACAGACATGAATTCAATTTCAGGAGCATCCCCACCAATCGGAATCGTATAGGGCTCGTTGGACGGAGTCGGCACCTGCGGTGACTTTCCAACCAAGCCAGAGACGTTCGTCGCAATAACGTAGAAATCGATACCTGGGGCAATGGCGTTATAGCCAGGCACCACGTAACTCCAAAGGCTGTCCTTGACATGAGTCATCGGGTGGGCCGTGTAAGTTGCGGATGCGTTCGGGGACGACACGCGCGTGTACACAATCACCGAGGCGAGGGAATCCACGGACGAAACATAGACCTTGATTTCGAGGGAATCGCCTTCTTTCTGCTTTACACCAATAAGTTTCTTGGTGTTCTTGGTCAGCTTGATTACAGGAGGCATGAAGCGTTCATCCCAATAAGCGGTATCAGTCGCCGTCTTGTTCAGGAACTTCGTCTTGATAATCACTTCATGTTCGTCACCATTCATGATAGTATCCGGGCTCTGGAAGCAAATGGTATACTTCGCCTGGACCGAATTCCTAATCGAGATATAGATAGCGGCCAACTGATCTGCCGTAGGAGCGAAGGTATAAGTTCCGCCGGTTTCATTCGCCATTGCTTCAAGAGGATCCCTGATATCAGTACCAATGGCAATAGAATGAACGACCGTATTCAAGCCCTTCGCATAATTGACGACATCGTCCTTGTAGTATATTTCGCCACCTTCAACAAGACCATCGGAGAACACAATGACTGCCGTCGGGTTTGTTTCACCCACAATCTGTTCCAAGCCCCTATATGTACCGGTACAAATATTTGTGAGACCATCGGCCTTTAACCTATCGACCGCCTGGTACAGCAAGTTCTTATCCGAAGTCATCGCCTGATGAATCGTCGTCTCGGATCCACCCGAGAAACCGATAATCGCCGTCCTGTCGAAGGGAGACATTTCGTCTATATACTTCCTTATAGATTCCTGAGCCTGTTGTATACGGGTGTTGCGCATGGAGCCACTTTCATCCACGACAATGGCCACAGAAACACCGCTGACACCTTGTATAGACGTCACCTGCATGGGGAGAGACTTGTTGTCCTGGAAAAGAACGAAATCGGACGAATCAAGACCGGCAATAGACTTGTCGGTATTCTTGTCCTTCACGGTAACGCCAGCGCAAATTCCGGGGAAACCACTCAAATCCAAATCCGTTATTTTCAAGACAGGTTCTGTAGAAAGATCGATGGAATACGTCGCCTGGATTTCGCAAGTCGTGGTATTCGGCTTGACACGGGTCTTTGTACTCGTCGAATCGTCAATCGTCACCTTTCCGGAAATCCTGACCCACTTGTCAAAGACATAGCCACCGTACGAAACAGCACTGACCACTGTATCTGTACCCGGGAACAGGGCTACTTCGCCCATGGGAACAACACGGCCCTTGGGTTCCGAAGAAACGGTCAATACATAAGGATCAGATATCTTTATCGAGAAATCTTTGTCCCGAATGTTGTTAGCGGAATCAACCAAAGCCCAGTATAGAGGATCCCCATCCGTCGGCCGGAACAGGAACACGGCAGAGTTACCGCTCACCGCCTTGGGAGTCACGGAATAAGAACCCGTAGAGGAGAGGAACGAAGTATCAGTTCCGAACTCGTACCAATTCGCAGCCAGGCCATCCGCAGATTCAATCTCGACCATGTACCAAGAAGTATCAGGCGGAGTCCAGGTAAAGTAAACGGCAGAGCCCGATGCATCGCTATAGTAATGCGTCTGGAAGTTGAAAGTCTTCTTCTTTTTCGAAAGCGACAGCACCGACCCTTTTTTGAAGTGAGCCCTGACCTCAGCCTGTTTCTTTATTGCGACAAAGGTCGACCGGGCCCTCTTATCGTCGATGGAGGCCGTACCAGAAACAAGTTCCCAAGTATCAAAACGGTAGCCAGTATACGCCGAAGCATTGACGACATATTTCGGCCCAATCCACGCCGGGTTGTATTGCGAAGGAGATGCGGTACCATTCGAATCCGCCGACACCGTAAGAATCGACTTCGACGTCGCATAACTGATCCAGAAGGGGACTATAGAATCTGAGGCATAGTTTGTCTGCACCTTGAAGTACACCTTGTCTCCGACATCCATCACCAACGTATCAGCATACGTCCCCGTGAAAGAGTTATACGTGGCGGAGCTACCAAATGTACTATCGGTAGACCTGTAATAAGCCAAGCTGCCGTTAGAGTTGGCCCAAGAGGTCACAAAGGCATACGTACCCGCACTCGGAGCCTGGAACGATAAATAGACCCCCACCGACGGAGTGCCCACATAGTAATCCTTCGCCGTCGTGTACGAAGTTGGGGTTGCCGTAACCGGATAGATAATTCCATCCCTGAAATAAGCCCTAACCTTGCAATCGCCCGTGATGACGAGTTTTGTGAACCTATCGGTAGAATCAAGAACGGTACACTTTCCAGAAACCATTTTCCAGTGGTCAAATCTTTGGTCAGAATTCGCCCACGCTTGAAGCGCAATCGTATCCCCAGGAATATGGGAATAATCATAGTCGTCGTAGGAGCTATTCGCCATACGAACATAACCGCCACCCACAGTATCCGAGGTTATCTTGGCAATCTTTACAACCTTGGCCCAGATGGAATCCTTCATGTAGGCATCACCATTGGCTTTCAACAAGAAGTAATTGGAAGTATTTTCTGCCGATACGTAGAATGTATACCTAAGCGTATTTCTCGTCGATGATGAAGTGGATGTGTAATCCGCAGTGTAATAGGTGCTGAATGTAGAATCACTCTGAACGTCATAATAATACCAAGGTTTTTTCGACTCTGTAACCAGCACGTAAGCCCCAGTATCCTTCGCCGTATAGAAGGTGCGCACGCCATAGTAATACGGGATAGCTCCAGAAAGTGGGACCTTGTTTCCGTTGGCATAGGTTGTGAAACCGGAGAACTTGTCTGTCAACTGGTAAATTTGTCCCTTCTTTTGCTTTATAGTAACATTTACTGAATCCGACGAAGGTATAAAGATTGTCGACATCTTGGAGGAATCCAGGAACTTGCCACTTCCCGATGATATTTTCCAATTGACAAAACTGTAGCCCGTATCAACAGCATCTATTGCACTTATAGCAAGGGAATCCCCTATGGGGATGGTATCGGCCTTTGTATTGCCCGCGACATTTACGATAGCAGCCTTGATGGCATACACGGCAACAGAATCATCATAGTACGAGCTTCCGTATGGAGTCATAGAGAAATAGATACTTTCTCCCTTAGTCGGAGTCACCATAAATGTTTGTGTCGGATTCGAATTGCTAACTATAAGGTAGTTCGAATATGAATAAAAAGTCGAATCCGCTCCATAGGTATAAAAATAACCAGAGAAATAGGAAGATCCGCTCACCTTAGTTTTCGCTCGGATTGCATAGGCCGAAGATGTCGGCGCAATATACACATAACGCATTCCCGATGTGGAATCGACTTCATAGAAATCCTTGTTCGGCGTGCGGTATTTTTCCTTCGTGGTAATTTCAATCAAGTTTGCACCACCGCACTGGAGTTCCAATTCGAGGTCCGATTTCACGATAATCGTTGCATAATTCGGAAGATTGTCAACAAAAGTACCCTTTCCGCTCTTGATTTTAAAGCCATTCGGCCTGTAACCGGAATTAGAATAGCCATGATATGTAGCACGGGCTCCTCCAACAACGCGGTCGGACTTAACCGATGTGGAGCACTGCTTTGACGCACTCGTCAAGGTAACCTTGTAAGACGTTATCGAAGTGTACTTTACCGAGAATATGTTGAGAGAGTCGGCAACAGAATAAGTATTTACAAGATAGAACAGCGTATCGTTTTTGGACATGAATACAGAATCTATCTTCGTAGAAACGCTACTCACGGACCAATCATACGAAGAGAATAGGGAATTGGAGTACCTTGTGTATGAATACAATTCTGTAGTATCGGCACCTCTGAAACTGATTGCATACGCACCATCGTCCGGAGCTACGAACATGAACCGTACACCATTGTATGGCGACTGAGAATAGTAATTATTGGCGGTAGAATAACTCTTTGCTTTATTCGTGATTTTATAAACCGTTCCCTCGACAAATACGGCTTCCACGCGGCAATCCCCTTTAAGGACGACCTTCGTAGACACAGCGGTCGTATCGAGAATCGAGCATTTACCGGAAACTTTTTCCCAGTGGTCGAACTTGTACCCCGAAGAGGCTTCCGCAGAAATACTGACCGTGTCCCCCACCACATGGGTGGAATCATAACTTAACGAAGACGACCCTATATAGACATAGCCCAAGCCTGTAGTTTCCGAATTGATCTTGACCGTTTTTTCGACCCTCGCACTTACAGTATCGCTTGAATATGACGAATAATATGGGCATAACTCAAAATAATTTTTCGCACCGGCAGCAGAATAAAAGGTATACCTACAAACACCAGAATAACATCTTTTGGTGGAATAACTTGAATAAGAACTGTCCGAATTAAACAATAAAATATCGTTGTCGTGTACCGATTGCACGAACAACACGTAATAGCTCGGATCCGTAGCCGCGAAATAAGTTCTCACAGCATAAGCCGAAGACACCTTTTCGTAGCCATTGGTATTGTAGACATAAGATTTGTACTTATCCGTAAGCGCATAAAGCGAAACAGCCTTTGTTTCTATGTCGATTTCCGCATCGGATGTTGGCGTGAAATAAGTGGAAGACGACGAAGCGTTGCTAAAAGAACCAGTACCCGAATTAATTTTCCATTTTACGAAAACCTCCTTCGGCCCCGTCAACCCGGCAGCATTAATCGAAATAGAATTTCCGCTCAAAACAGACGTATCTCTTCCATGAATTTTCACAGAATAAGTAACCAATTTCTCATAGCTGACTTCAATAGGGAGCGAATTATAAGATGAACTATACTGCCCCACCATATAGAAAACAGAATCGCCATTTGCAGCAGATATGGTCGTACTCTTACTACTCCCTGTTCCCCATACTTCGAAAATGTAAGATCCACAAGAGGTATACGCATCACTAGGACACTTGTACACATAATAATCGGCGCCAGAAGGCGTCGTAAACGTCACCCTAAACACCCCAGTAGAGGGAGCTACAAGGACAAGCCTAACACCGCTGGATGCATTACCATCAACAAACGAGTTATCCGTGAGAGTATACGAAGCCGGAGTCGTCGTTATCGGGAAAACCTTGCCGTGTTCTTGCGCGAACACATTCGGCATCAAGGCCGAAAGCAAAAAAATAATTGCACAATTTTTGAAGAAGCGAGAGAAAGTCATCCTAACCAAGGTACCCCCTTTTTTCTAAGCAACTTTTTAGTCAAATTTACAAAAAATGTACTTGTTTTTCAATACTATTAATCTATCTTTGATTCGGGATGTGCACATTTGGAAATTCTATGAAAAGAACGTTTTTCTTGTTTGTTTTTGCACTATTTTCGCTTCAATGCACAGTTCACTCGTTAGAGTTGCGTCCGTTAGTGCAAGCATCTTACGCTCCGCTAAAGATTACCGTAAACAAAAATTTAGACGGAGTCCTATCCGAGCGAAGAACAGAGACCGATTTAGTCTTCGAAGGCGGCACGGAATTGATCTTTTCTGCCGAATTCGCAACGATGCGCTACGGTTTCGGTGTAGCATATAGGACACCCCAAAAATACGAAGACGAAGAATTTGTTCCCGCCTCCATTCCGTTCTGGGGAGTTGTCACGTTCGGCAACATCAGGGTGGACCGCTTCTTTTCACCTTATTTAGCAATTAGGCTCGGCTCCATTGCCCCCATTACCACCAATGGAAACTGGTGGGAACGCCCGTACAACTTCATCATCAAACCGGGCGTAGGTGTTATTTTCCCGTACAGCATCGGTCTTGAATTCAACTACGAATATTGCTCTATGCAAAAATCGTTCGTAGACAAAGAGCTGAAATTCCGCGTCAATTCTCACCGCATCGGCGTCCAGCTCTCCATCGGCTTCGAGCTCATCCGCGACAGAATCTACAGGACCGAGGAACAGAGCCAGCGCAAGAGGGTCTTCGAGGAATCCTACGAATTCGAATCGGATACCGACGACGATATCATCGACTACACCAAGGAAAGCGCGCCCCAGCCCGAACCGGAAGCTCCCGCACCCGCTCCAGTCGAGGAACCGGACCCGCTCAGCTATCCGGAACCGACTCCCGAACCGGCCCCGAAACCGGCCGTTTCCAACGAAGCCGAAGAAGACGTGACCATAATCCCGATAGAACAGGTGCAAAAGAAAAAGACGACGAGGACCACGAAGAAACCGGCTGCCAAGAAGGCACCGGCGAAAAAGGCAGCTCCCAAGAAAACCAAGCGCACTACGAAAAAACGTTAAAGCGAAATCGCCCGGGCCAAAATCCCGGGCTTCATTCTATATTTGACTTGATGGTCATTCTATTCAACAAGCCCTTTGGCGTATTGAGCCAATTCACGCCAGAATCGGGCCACAAGGCCCTCGACGAGTTCGGTTTCCCCGCAGGGGTCTATGCCGCAGGGCGGCTCGACCACGATAGCGAAGGGGCTTTGCTCCTCACGGACAACGGGCCGCTTATCAAAAAACTGCTCGACCCCAAATTTGGGCACCCGCGCACATACCTCGCGCAAGTTGATGGTCAAATCACCGAAGAAGCTGTAAAAAAGCTCGCCACAGGAGTCGATATCAAGGGCTACCACACCAAGCCCTGCATAGCAGAAATTGCGACAGAGCCCGAAAATCTATGGCCGCGCACCCCACCCGTCCGATTCCGCGCCAACATCCCCACCAGTTGGGTCCGCCTGACACTCACCGAGGGCAAGAACCGCCAGGTCCGCCACATGACCGCAGCGGTCGGCTTCCCCACTTTGCGCCTCATTCGCATAAAAATAGGCAACATTTCCCTTGAGGGGCTCCAGCCGGGACAGTGGCGATTCGTCCAAGAAAAGGTCATTTAAAATAATTTAACATAGGCAGGGAAACTCATTTACCTAGTTTCCTTTGTATATTATTAGGACAAGCGACTTCATTTGGAGGAATTCATGAAAAAAGCGGCTGCTCTTTTACTCCTTACCGGCGCCATACTCATGTCCGGCTGTTCCACTCCGAAGGGTATCAACATCAACACGCATACTGTGTCCAGCGTAAAGTACGTGACCACGGACCTTCCTGAACCAGCCGAAATCGACCTCGCCATTCTGAGCAGCAAGCCCATCCAATACCATTACGACGTCTACTCCAAAGAATTCAATATCTCTTCCATCACGATCGAGCAAAAAGAACCGGTCGACAAGAAGGTCACATTCCGCGGAGTTCCCTTCTCCGTCATGTCCAAAGACAAGGAATACGCTGTTCCCATCACGGCACCGGACTCCGTGCGCATCATGACTTATCTTGACTTCGTTTACAAATCCGGCTCCCGCAAAATGGAAATGCAAGCCAAGGAATACGATGCCGCAAAACGTTACGGCTACGTGTACTGGAGCAAGGACGGCTACGACGAATGTAGCGCAGCTCTCATCACCAACCAGAACAACATCTTCCTGGTGACAATTGCCAGCAAGAAGATGGGAAGCGATGTCGTGGCGTGGGCAAAGCACGCCATCGAAAGCCTCAAGACAAAAGGCAACGACTAAAAGCCGTTAAAGTTTGAAATCAAGACCGACGCCGAATCCGCGGCTGTCGCGTTTATACACGTCTACACCGTATTCGACCTTCTCGTCGTAATCCTGGTAGAGCGTGTGGAAATAGCTCAGGTTCACGCGCATCCAGTCCGTCGCCCAGTAAGCGAGACCGCACCCGAAACTCGTCGAGGAAATATTGATGTTCATGTCGCTGATATAATCGTCCTTGATGCCAAAGCGAGTCACCTGCACGCCGCCACTCAAAGTAAAGCGCTTGAGGAAATCCACCTCGACACCGTAGAGGAACTCGTTGGTGTCGTCCACATGGTCTTCCAAATCGCCGCTGAAATCGGCCTTGCTGTCGAACCAGTGATGATAACCGAGGGCGATGCGCACATTATCAAGCAAGGCATAGTTCAGGCCCACCGCCAACAGGGATGGGATGTCGTTGTGATCCTTCTTGCCGTCGTTGAACTGTTCCAGCGGAGTATCGTTCTTCTTGGTATCGTTTTCCATTTCGATGGAAGTCTTGTACTCGAATTTTGCACCGACCGTAAGGCGCTTGTACTGGAAACCGAGACCCACGATAGGAGTAATTCCCCAACCCGTCTGGTCCAGTTCCAAATCCATGGTCATCTTGTCGTCCATCGTCTTGAACGTCTCCGCGAGAGTCGCATACTGCACTTTCTCTTCTTTGGTTTCAGCCTTCTCCGCCAAGGCCTCGAAAGTTTCGGCAAGGACAGAGGCTTGCATCATTTTGCCATCAGGATTCACGCCAGGTACCGTCGTATTCAGTTGGAGATTTCCGACAGAACCATCGTAGCTGTTCATCGCGTAGTTGAAGCGGGCACCCGCGTAAACAGAGAACATCTTGTTGAACTCGTAAGCCGCACCGAGCGTCGCTCCGAAAATGTAGGAGCTCGCCTCGAGAGAAACATCTACGGAGCCCGCGTCTGTTTTAAGACCCTTTTCTGTTAAACCAGCCTCCATCTGCTTGAGCGCAGAAGATGTCAACGCGTAAAAGCTCGGAATGCCGTCGTCAAAATTCACCTTGCCACCGCCGCCAATCACGCCAACATGGCCAGAAAGAGCAAAGTTGCCTTTGTGCCATGTCACAAGGGCGCTAGGCAAAAACGGGACGAATGCATCGCCCTTGAATTCTTCGCCATTTTTGAAAATCGGAGACTTTTCGACCGTAACGCTGCGATTCTGCCAAAATGTCTGATTATTGATGGAGATATAAAGACCATCATCCATGAATGCCGTTCCCGACGGGTTCGCATAAGGGGCATCCACATCGGTGCTAGCATCGCGCGCCACGTTGCGCTGGAAAAGCACGGACTGGTTGGTGTTTGTGTTGAGGCCACCGGCAAAAGCCATCATCGGGACAACAGCCAAGGCCAAGACACGGGATGCAATCCCATTTACGCGATATTTCATAATCGCTCTCCTTTCAGACAAAAAATTTATGGTCGATAAGGTAGAAAAGGATTTTCGTCATTTTGCTATAATCCGCTTACTTAATTCTGCCTGTACGAAACATATATGCTTTTTGTAATACAGGCCCTTTTCCAGGAACGACAAAAAACGACGCTTCACCGCGATCAGCAAATTCCACAATTGTCATAATTTGACATTTTAGGATTCTATATTAAGGGTATATACAAGTGCTCGATGCCCCAAGCACGCTCCACATAGAGAACCACGAAATCCTGTGGGAACGCCACGTTTCCGAACTCATGGACTGGATGGAGGCCCAGGCGGCCAAGAAACTGTATGACCTAGAATGCGTCGATGCCGAAGAAATAAACTTCGGTTTCGGATTCAGGGCAACAAGCCACGACGGCACCGTTTGGGAAAGCACACCCCTAGACTGCCACAAAATCGCCCCCGGCGAAAAAGTCGGAAGATTCCCCGACGCCAGCGGGCACCTGGTCATCGTGCGGAAAAAGTAAAGAAAAAATCTTGACAACAAGAAAAAATCTTTATATATTATGAGTAGAATTAGACTCGAGGTCACATATGTTGGAAGCCGTGAAAATGCGCCTTACTAGCAAGGCAAAGAACGGAACGGTCTTTACTTTCGAAGGAAAGAACATCCCGGATTACCTCGTCATATTCCTAAAGTCGGCATTCCCGAACGTGGAAGAAGTCAAAGAATCCAATGACGAAAAAAGCATAGAGATTTCGAAATCAGATTGGAACAAAGAAATCGAGGCTCAGACAACACCCGCAGAAAGTCTTAAACTCCTACGGACCTCCTTCGGCTATACCCAACAAGCACTCGCCGACAAGGCGGGCATTACCAAACAACAAATTTCTGCCATGGAACGCGGAAAGGAACCCATCGGTCGCAAGATGGCCCACCGCCTTGCCGATGCACTCGGAACATCTTACAGAAATTTATTCTGGTAATTTGGGAAACTCTTACCATATTTTAACCTTCTGTGATTTCACGCACCTAATTTTTTTCGACTCGCAAAAAATAGGGTATATTCATAAAGATTATGTCTTACAGGAGGGCCCATGAAAATCCAATCTATTTTCAGCACCTGCTTGGCGTGTTATTTAGCATCCTTGTTCTGGGCATGTGCGCAGACGGTATCAAGCCCCGAAGAAAGTTCCGACAAGGATGAAATTTCTCAAGAAGAAGATTCCCAAGAAGAAGACGTCGACGAAGAAGAATTC
>JAEERM010000041.1 GCA_016285835.1 Fibrobacter sp. | reverse complement strand
CGGTATCGTGGAAACCGTGGCCCTGTTCGTTCTCGTGTTCTCCATGATGGTGCTCTAATCCAGCGAGGTAACACGTATGGATCAAGCTCAACTTTTAACGCTCGCGAAACTCGGCGCGGTGGCGGCCTTGGGCCTTGCCGCGGTTGGTTCTGCGCTGGGCTGCGGGACTGCCGGCATGGCGGCCATCGGGGCCTGGAAGAAGGCGTATCTCAAGGGTAAGAACGCGCTGTTTACGCTGCTCATCTTCGTGGGCGCGCCGATTGCGCAGACGATTTACGGCATGTTGCTGATGATGTACATCCTGAACAAGTCCCAGGCGGCTCCGGCCAACTGGGCTGCATACCTGGGTGTCGGTATCTTCGGTGGCATCGGCATGATGGCATCTGCCTGGTACGTGGGCAAGTCCGCTGCGGACGCTTGCAACGCCCTCGGCGAAACTGGCAAGGGCCTCGTGAATTACCTGATGGTCTTGGGCGTCGGCGAAACCGTCGCGCTGTTCGTCATGGTTTTCTCCATGATGCTGGTATCGTAGAACTAAGTGTCATTCTGAGCGAAACGCCGTGTGAGGCGTGGAGTCGAAGGATCTCCCATTACAAAAAGACGAGTGATATTCAATCACCCGTCTTTTTTGCATCATAAAAAAGTTATTTATACAGTTGCAGGGGAAGTATATCCCCAATAAGTTCAAAATGCCTATCTAATGAGAAAAGCGTCAGTCTGTTTTGCAAGGCGTTCTGAGCAATCATCAAATCGGGCAAACCGACCTTGTTTATGCCATGCTTCAAGTTCTCCGTCTGCATGTAGATAAGGCTGTTCCAGTCAATCTGCATTGGGGCTTTCGGCAGGAGGTTTAGCAGGTTTTCAAGTTCCGTTTCGCCCCGTTTCCTTATAGATGGAAGCAATTCGGCAAGAATGATATCGTTAATGCAGATGCTGCCGTGGTCAATCAGATTTTTGAGCGCTTCCTTGCTTTCGCCACCACGAAAACCGTCTATCCATACGGACGTATCAACGAGGGTCATTTCTACCTCGCAGGGCGTCGAGATCGATGTCCAGGTCGGTGTTGCCGAGATACTTCTTCAAACCAGAAATGTCGTGTGCTTTCTGTGACTTTTTTTCCATGAGAAGAAGACCTATTTTCCACTGGAGTTCCTCCAGTTGGGTATAGGGCAGTCCTTCCACTTGTGATTCGAGTTCTGCAAAGGCTGTTTCCGACATATTTGGACCTCTCTTGTGTGTAATATACATTATTTGCCCCAAATTTGCCAATACCATTCCAAGTTGGAAGGCTACTTTGACTGTTGAAAATAACTTTTTTTGAGAAAATAAGCCAATGAACTCGTCTTCTATGAGGTAAATTTTCATCTGGCGCATAATAATAGTCACTTTCAATTAGTCCGATATGATATTCATTGTTTCCGTTGGGCGACAAGACTACGGCACCTTTCTTTAGTCCTTTGCATGTGGTCCATAGGAATCCGCATGAAAGACCAGCACTGACATTACCCTTGTCAGGATGCGACGCTTTCCAAATGGGAACATATTTTTTGTTGAATTGTTTCCAATCGTCTGGTAAATTTGAAGATAAGTCTTCTTTTATGTCAAAGTCAACACCGATATAATTGCCTTTAAGGCAGTCTTCAAAAAAGCACCCTGCTTTCCCGAGCATTATTCTGTTGTACTGAGTCATAGATAATATTTCCTTTGTGACGCATAAATAATCAAAATGGTGCTATTTGCATCCACGTTAGGGATAGTGACCCCTTGGGGCGGCGCTGTGGCGCCGTTGCAAGAGCCGCGCGGGCGAGCCGCAGGTGCGCACGGGAGGCCTTGCAATATAGCCCGACCCACGCGGTAGTGTGGGGAACGCCCAAATCCAGCTACAAAAAACAATGGAACCGAATACAATGGTGACTCTCGCTACCGTGAGCCAGAAAGCGACTCAGCGGGAGCGAGTCGTGATGGCGAGAGGACCAGCTACAAGAGCGTTTTTCAGCGTGTGTTAAGCTGGTCCGGTCGCTTGGGGTGCTTGGCGTCGGCGAAACCGTCGCGCTGTTCGTCATGGTGTTCTCGATGATGCTCGTGTCGTAGCGGAATTACGAGTAGGCAGTAGACAGGATTGTCATTGCGAACCCCGTAAGGGGTGAAGCAATCTACTTGAGAAGTCTTTTTCGAATAGCGGGGCTATGCCCCGTTATTTTTTGTATAATTGTATTGAGAAAATCTATGGACCGTAAAGACGAAATAATCCTGATTCAGGTGCGGCTTCTGCGGCTTGCCGCCAAGACCTGGCATAAGGATATGCCGGAGGTTGCGAAGTTGGTTCGTCAGTACAAGGTTTATGACTTTATGCAGGACATGTACGAAGAGTTCCATGTGCAAGGTGATTCGGCAAGCCTCAATGAGGTTGAAGCATACCTAAAAAATCAAGGGGTGGCAGTATGAACGATATGGCGGCGTTTGTTCAGAATTCGTCCATGGAAGATAAAATTGAATTTGCCATGTGCCTGCTTGCGCAGATGTCCATACGTGATTTGATGGACAAGAATAATTGCGACATGACAGACGCCGTTGCGGACTTTATGGAATCGACGACCGCCGTTTGCCTGTTTGACAAGGAGACTGGCCTTTGGGAAAATGGCCCCGATTACATTGTAGGCGAATACGAACGGGAAAAACGTCGGGCATTGGCCTAGATTTCCCTATGGATAAGGACGAAATTCAACATAAGGAAATTGCCGCGGGTAGATGGGCGGAAATACTTGACTATAGACGCCCAACGGGATTTCGATATGTTCATGCCTGGGGCTAAGAAGACCATTCCAAGCGAATTTGAGAAAAAACATCCGTAATCTGCTGTTGCCGGACTTTCAAAGTCCGGCAATTATCTATATTCACGACATGGCTTTTTAGCTGCATCGGCGGTCGTGTGCCGGTCGGGTAACAGGCTACCAGTTTTTAGAGTTTTTGCTCTTATTCTCAGTTTCGAAATCCGCTAAATTTCAAATGCATACGAGAATAAGGCGAACGCTCACGTCCCTATGGGGCGTGGGTCGTTCGTGCTTGTAGTATGCAGGGCTTTTAGCGGAGCCTCGAAACATGCAAGTCGGATGATTCCACGCCTTTTTTATATGCTCCTGTTATTCCGGAGCGCGAGGCACGATAGAATCCACTTGCAAAAGGGTAAGGGTTAGAACTGAACCTTTAACCTTTTTGTACATGAGGCCCCCATGCCCTCGCTGACCTGGATTGGCAAAGACGCCGTTTTGAATCACCACCTAGATGTCCCTTATCGGGTTCTGGAAAAGAAATACGATTTTGGCGACGGCGAGCCGGGCAACAAGATTATCCACGGTGATAACTTGGAAGCGCTCAAATCTCTGCTCCCTGAATATGAAGGCCGCGTCAAGTGTATCTACATTGATCCACCGTACAATACTGGAAATGAGAACTGGGTCTATAACGACAATGTGAACAGCCCGAAAATCAAGAAGTGGCTGGGGCAAGTTGTAGGGAAGGAATCCGAGGACTTGACGCGTCACGATAAGTGGCTTTGCATGATGTACCCGCGCCTTAAGTTGTTGCAAAAATTGTTGCATGTCGACGGCTTTATAGCTATATCGATAGATGATAATGAACTTTACAATTTGGGAAATGTTTTGGATGAAATATTTGGTTCTGCAAATAGAGTTGCTTGTATACCTGTTTTGACAGAGCCTTCAGGAGGAAAATCAAAAGAAGCTCTTCGTATAGGCCATGAATATATTTGTGTCTATGTGAAAAAAGAATTCAAAGGTCTTAAGTATGAATCTAAAAATGTTGAAGGTCGTGTTGAACACGATGAGTTTGGGGAGTTTATACGGGGACGAGAGTTAAGTAAGTGGGGAAGCGAATCTCTTAGAGAAGATAGACCTGATATGTGGTATGCTATAAAAGCCCCTGATGGAACTGATGTGTATCCTTATCGTAATGATGGAAAGGAAGGAAGATGGCGTTGGGGAAGAAAAAAATCAAAAATGATTGAAATTCTGAAAAATCCTCAAAATGCTTTATGGGAAAAAAGAAAGTACGATAATGGGGTTGTGGTTAATGGTCAAACAGAACGGTGGTTCCCTTATGAGAAAATAAGGGAAAAAGAAAAACAGTTTGGGTGGAATACATGGCTTGATACTATTGGGTATAATTCAATAGGAACAAATGAGCTAAAACAAATATTTGGGGAAAAAATATTTGACACTCCAAAGCCAACAACATTAATTCAATGGATTGTAAATTTGATGGATGATGAAGATGGTATTGTTCTTGATTCCTTTGCGGGTTCTGGAACAACTGCTCATGCTGTTTTAAATCTAAATAAGCTGGATGGCGGAAACAGAAAATTCATCCTTGTTGAAATGGAAAATTACGCAGAATCCATTACAGCAGAAAGAGTACGAAGAGTTATAAAAGGGTATAAGTCTGATGTCCAAAATGAACTATATTCAAAAGAATTGACAATAAAGGATATCAAAAGAGGCTCTGAAATTGTCAAAGAACTAGATAATGTTCGTGATGAACATAAAAAAGATTATGACAAGTTTGAATCTATCATAGAAAATAAATGCTTGAAGCTTTTGGGTGTCAAAAAAGGTGAATGCGAAGGCACCGGAGGCTCTTTCGCCTACTACGAACTGGGCCCAGAACTATTGAAGGATGGTTTTATCAACGAAGATGTCCCGGAGCAGACCATCCGTGAATACCTCTATTACACCGAAACAAACCACGCTTTGCCGCAAAGCAACAATGGGCATCCAGCACATCTAGGGAACTTCGAAGGCGTCGCCTACTATTTCCTTTACAACAAGGACGAAACAACGACGCTTGATGCGACTTTTCTTGCGTCAATTTCGGAGAAGGCCGACCGCTATGTAATCTATGCGGACAACTGCATTATGCCGCAAAAATTCCTTTTTGACCACGACATCACCTTCAAGAAAATTCCGCGTGATATCCGGAGGTTCTAATGATTCTCAAGCAATACCAGAAAGACATCATCGAAGATTTGACCCGCTATCTGGAAATTCTCCAAAAGACAAAGAACATTTCGGAGAGCTTCAATGAATTCTGGCGGCTGCACCCGCGGACTCCACTCACTCCGTTCCCCGGCGAAATCGTGGAACCCTACAAGAACAATGTTGCAGGCGTTCCTCATGTGTGCCTGAAGGTCCCGACTGCTGGTGGAAAAACATTCATTGCCGCCAATGCGCTCCGACCGATTTTCTCGATATTTCCGCAAGACCATGCAAAGACTGTCGTATGGCTTGTTCCGTCAAATTCCATCCTTGAACAGACCATTCGCAACTTTTCGAACCCGGAACACCCATATCGCGAACAGTTGAATGCGGATTTCGGGAATCGCGTGGAAGTCTATGACAAGACTGCTCTTTTACAGGGTGCGGGATTCAACGCTTCGTCCGTAAAGGAAAACTTGTCATTTTGCATCCTCAGTTTCGATAGCCTGCGGAGCCGCAACAAAGACAATCGCAATGCCTACAAGGAAAACGGCAACCTGTTGTCTTTTGCGGAATCTGCTGATGAAGAAGTGTCCTTGATGTCGGTTTTCAAGCAGCTGAACCCTGTAATCGTTGTAGATGAAAGCCATAACGCGGAAAGCGAACTGAGTGTCGATATGCTCAAGCAGTTGAATCCGAGTTTTATATTGGACTTGACGGCGACTCCGCGAAAAAACAGCAACATCATCAGCTTTACCAGTGCCTTTGAACTCAAAAAAGAAAGCATGGTCAAGTTGCCCGTGATTGTCTATAATCACCAAAGCAAGGACGAAGTCGTAAATTCGGCGCTGGAACTTCGCACCCGCTTGGAGCGAGCCGCTTCTGACGCTCAAAATCAGGGAGGGGCGCCCATTCGCCCCATCGTCCTATTCCAGGCGGAGCCCAAGACAAAAGAAGACAACGCCACTTTTGATAAAATCAAGGCGATGCTAATCGAAAAGGGAATCAAGGAAAGCGAAATCAAGATAAAGACTGCCGATAAAAACGAGTTGGCCGGTGTAGACTTGATGTCGAGCGATTGCGAAGTCCGTTACATCATTACGGTGAATGCTCTGAAGGAAGGCTGGGATTGTCCTTATGCGTACATTCTTGCTTCGCTTGCCGACAAGAACTCCGCTGTGGATGTGGAACAGATTCTCGGAAGAGTACTGCGCTTACCTTATACCCGTAAAAATCCGAATCCGATGCTGAACATGAGTTATGTGCTTACGGCATCGAACAAGTTCTTGGATACCGTGCAGAATGTGGTGGAAGGGTTGAACCGCGCAGGCTTCAGCGGCAAGGACTACAGAATTGCGGATACGCAGGTGATAAACAATGATTCGCCTAGTGTGGCACCTGTCGCACCGCCACCAGTCGATTTGTTGTCGCCTGTTTCACTGGAAACGCAAGAGCCTTCGGCAAATGGCTTTGGCGGAATCATGCCACCAGCAACAAGCTGGAATCCTGGGGCGAGCACTAGTCCTGCAAGCCCTGCCGTGCAAGACATAGAACGTTTGGCAAGGCAAGAAAATGAAACGATGGAAAAGCAAATCCAGGAGAGTAAATCTTCTGGAGTCGCCCCGACACCTGCAGATCTGGAGAAGCAAGTGAAAAACGCCCACATCAAGGAAAACTTCATTGAAAGTGCAAGTGGAATTTGCCTGCCTAAATTCTTCATGAACATGGATGGCATTGAAAACGACTTGTTCGGTCTCTGTGAAATGGAATTTGAAAAGGACATGCTCCTGAAAAAATTCCCGCTTCGCACCTGCGATACTTCTATCAACTTTGACAACGTAGATGCGGAAATATACAAGGTCGATTTGGACGAAAATACCAAGGACAATACTCCGACATTTTGCAAAGTAGGGAAGGATGTTCAAACAAGTCTCGCACAATGGATTTTAAGTATCAAGGATGTCGAAGGCAAACGCAAAAAATGCGCCGAATTGCTAGTAGGGCTTGTCGGAAAAATGTACCCCATTCCTGACCAAGAAATCAAGATATACATTGAACGCGTCTTGGAATCATTCGATGACGCCGCATTCAACCACATGCTGAATAACTCCGCCCCATACGCCGCAAAAATCAAGGCTGCCATCCAAAATCACGCCGACACCTATGTTCACAAAGAATTCCTTAGTAAAGTCGATTCAGACAAAATCATTTTAAAGCCGACCTATACATTCAAAAAACAGAAACCCTACTCAGCAAAGGGCAAGAGCATCGCTAAAGGGCTGTACGAACCGGAAGAAAGCTTCAACAATTTTGAAGCTGAAGTTGTAAATGAACTCGCAAACCTGGATAACGTGGAGTTTTGGACCCGCAACAAGGAACGGGCTGATTTCTGCATCAACGGGTTCATCAACCACTATCCCGATTTTATCATCAAGACGAAAAAAGGTAAAATAGTCCTGCTAGAAACCAAGGGCGACCACTTGGATGCCGCTAAAAAAATTGAACTCGGGAACCTATGGGCTTCAAAGGCCGGCAATGAATATCGCTACTGCTTAGTTTATGAAGATCGCAACGTCGAAGGCGCCTACACCAAGGAAAAATTCTTGAGCCAAATGAGGAGTTGGTAAAAAATTACGTTAATCCGTATCGTCTGCGTTAGGGATAGTGACCCCTTGGGGACAAGACTCGCGGAGCGAGGCTTGGTTCTGGGAGGTGAGCGGCAAGCGTTAGCGCAGCCGATTGCCCCCAGAATATAGCCCGACCCATGCCAGTGGGGAACGCCCAAATCTTGCTGGAAAATCCAGCGAAGTAACACGTATGGATCAAGCTCAACTTTTAACGCTCGCGACTGTGAGCCAAAAGCGACTCGTATTGACGAGTCGTGTTGGCGAGAGGACCAGCATCTTTTTATATATTTAGCACATGAATATCAAAATTTTTAAATCTCTCGTTTTTGTTGCGCTTGCTTGCTCATCGGCATCCTTTGCTGACGATGCTATCCGCTTTGTTCCTGAAACTTACCCTATCGGTTATGTCAACCAGGGCGATGTTAAGCACATTGTGCTCAAGGGTGCGAATATTTCGGGCAAGGATATCAATCTTGAAAACGCTTTTGGTCAGGGCATCGGGATGACGAACTTCAAGTATCCCACAAAGATTGCCAAGAATTCTCCGGTCACTATCGAATTCGATATCGACTTTTCCGAAATGGATGGCCAGATAAATCCGGTTGTCGTGATGGTCGGTACAGACGGAAAGCCCTATACCGCCAAGATGGACGGTTTTGTCGTGGCTCCGTTCTTCTTCAGCGAGAAACTTTTTGATGCCGGGTATTATGCCAAGGGCGAAAAGCGCGAATGGACGTTCTACGTGTGGCAGACCGACAAGAAGGACAGGCCGGACTTGGTTCTGGATTCGGCAAGTCTCCGTGAGTTCTCGATGAAATCGAAAAACGTCATGCTGAATGTGGACAAGATTGACCAGATTAAGGAAGGCGGAAAGGTCCCCGGCGTAAAGATTACGCTTACGACGAAGGGCTTCTTGCGTGAGGGTTGGGAACTCAAACAGCAGAGTATTCGCAAAATTGTGGCGTTCAAGAGCAAAAAGTTCCCGAGGGCGACTCCCGAGGTGCTGATTGTGGGTTATTGGAAGTAAAATTTCGTTTTTTTCGGGGCTTCACCTTGAAAAATTGCGAAATTTAACCTAAATTTGACGCCGACCCACGGGATGTAGCTCAGCCTGGTAGAGCGCTTGAATGGGGTTCAAGAGGTCGCTGATTCGAATTCAGTCATCCCGATAAAAGCACTGCGATAAGCGGTGCTTTTTTGTTATGGGTTGAACCCCTTTTTTGTCCGTTTGTTTGCTTTTTGCTCTTCGGCGAGTTCTATGGCGGCAGCCCTGTAATCTTCTTCGGTTGTACGGCTGGGGTCCCAGATGATGACTTTGTTCCTGCCGGAATCCTTCCCTTCGTATAGAGCCTTGTCTGCCGTCTGGATGCTCCGGCTTGCCCCGAGTTTTGGGTCGAAGCGGGTTACGCCAAGCGTAATCGTCACCTTGATTTTGTAGTCGGCGTACATGAATTCCATGTTTTCAACCTGCTTGCGGAAGCGCTCCGCTACCACGGCTGCACCGTCCAGATCGGTTTCGGGGAGGAGCGTCAGGAACTCTTCGCCACCGTAGCGAGCCAGCACGTCGTAACGGCGCAGGAGCCCGCGGATAGTATGCGCCACTTCCTGGAGCACCTTGTCTCCGCAGTTGTGGCCGTAGGTGTCGTTGATATGCTTGAAGTGGTCTATGTCGATGAAGATGAAACAGAACGGTTTCTTGGAACGTTCGCTGCGGCCAATTTCGTTGTTGATGGTCCTGTTCATGTCGCGGCGGTTCGGGAGCCCTGTCAGTTCGTCTGTCCTCGAGATGATATCCAGTTTGGCGTTCGCAATTTCGAGTTCGCGGGTGCGTTCCTTGACTTCTTGTTCCAACATGTTGCGGTGGGCGTTCAGTTCGCAGATTTGCCGCTTGATGGTGGCGTGCATGGTGTTGAACGCCTTCGAAAGCTGCCCGATTTCGTCGTCGCGCCGCCCGACGTTGATTTCGTCGATATCCAAGTCGCCGTTGTTGATTTGCTTGATGTGCGAAATGAGCTTGTTCATTGGCCGGCCGAGGATGAAGAACAACCAGATAGCCGTGAACAGCAGCGCGATGATGGATGCTACGAGAATGATGATACTTGATGTGATGACCGCCGTGACGAGCTTGTTGATTTCGGCTTGTGGCTGGAAGGAGAACAGCCCGAGGTCGTAGTTCGGGTCGTACACGTAATTGGTGAGGTAGGTGTTCCCGTCGTTCAGCGTGATGAATGTCGCTGTCACGATTTCGTAGGTCTTGGGATCGATATTGCTGATGCCGAGTTCGGAAATTTTATGCGTCCCGTTGAGCCATTTTTTCAGTTCGGGGTGGTAGATGATTTCCCCGTTTGCGTTGATGGCGACTAGGAACCCGTTTTGCCCGATATGGTGTTCCGAGAAAATCTTCCACAGGCGTTTGGACGAAAAGTTGCCGACCAGGCTGCCGTCGCCTGCGGCAAGATCGGTAACTGCCGTGCCGAACGCTCTCGTTGGCGTATTGTTTTCGTCTCTGTACCACGGAGATATAAGTGGCCTGTGCGGGGTTATCCGACTGAAGTCGATGGGGTAGGTGACTTGGGCTGAGGTCAGCATTGAGTTGTCGCAAATCATCTTCTTTTCGCGGTCAAAAAGCGATACCATTTCGCCGGAAATGAACAAGGATGAAATGTTGTAACTCTTGAGATAGCTGGCCGCCGTGTCGTGAATCATGCTCTGGATGGCAGATGTCTTGGCGAGTAACTCGAGGGTGTTGCCGAATCGCTGCATCTCGCTATGGGCAGACATCGATGCCTGTTGCAGCAGGCTGGAGTTGTTGTTGTGGCTCCATTCGAATATCAAGCTGAGCTGGCGCTGCGTGAAGAACGCCGTGCCCGCGATGACAATCAGCGACATGGAGAGAATCAAGAGGACGATGCTCTTGAAAATGATGCTCTTGGAAATCCGGATTGTCTTGAATTCGTTGGCAGCCATAGTTCTTATTTCTTCCTTTTCCGTTTATACGCGGATGCAAATCCGAATACGAACAGGATGGCGAACAGCCAGGGCGCTATGCGCAGGTTGTTCCTGATGTGGTCTGTCGTTGTGGCTTCTTTCGGTTTGTCGGCCTCGTTCGGCGTGTCGAGAATTTTCTTCCAGAGGGCCTGGAATTCGGCAAGCGTCATGACCGAGGTACCCTTGTAGCCGAGCCTCTTGTTTATTTGCTCTGTGTACTCCATGAAGATGTTATAGAGTTTTTCGTCGGAGTAGAGGGCGGGAATTTCAAGCTGGTCCCATACTGCGCTGAACATGACCACGAGAATTTGTTCGATGTCTCCCCATTCCGGGATAGTCGTGTAGGTGCGCCCTGTTTCGAGCGCCTTGACCATTTCTGTGTAGGCAGAATCTTCGGACCATGTTTCCAGGACTTTCACCGATGTGGGGAGGAACCCGATTTGCCGTGTGTAGGCGTCCAGATTTTCGTCTTGTGTCAGGTACAGGAGCAGGTCTTCGGCTTCGGGGCGGTTGTTCTTTGCCGGGATGGCGAGGTTGCTCCCGCCGACAAAGCTCACACTGCCTTCCGTCCCCAACGGGATGGGGAATGCTTCTACGCCGTCGGCTCCGATGCGAGCATTCGAAAGACCGCCTTGGTCGCCGAGGATGCGTGTCTGCGTGATGATTTCGGCGGTGCTGATTATGAATGCCAGTTCGCCGTTGTTGAATAGCTGGGCTATCTGGGCCGAGTTCATCTGCAGCATTTCGGGCGAGACGAGTGTGTCGAGGACAAATTTTAGATAGCGGCCGATGCCGAGCAAAGTCTGTTCGTCCAGAATGTTGGCCTGCCATTTGCCGCTGGAGTCTTTCTTGAGGAAGTTTCCGCCGTTACTCCATACCCAGGGGGCGAAGTTATGCGTGATGTTCCAGTCGCTCTTGCCCGGGAGCGCGTAAGCTTTCACCCTGACTCCGTCGTCGAGCGTTTCCTTGGAATCGTTTATCTTGCGCACTGCATTCAGGAATCCCTGGTATGTCGCAATGGATTCCTTGGTGATACCGTTTTTCTTGAGGATGCGCTTGTTCCCGAGGACAGGGCGGATATCGATGAACCACGGGATGGAATAGATTGTCGTGTCGGCGTCAATGTGCGTTGTGCTCCAGCTAATCGGTACGAATCGTTCGGGCTGGATCTGGGGCAATAGCTTGTTGAGGGGCTTGATTTCGCCGCGTGACGCGAAGTAGGGGACCCATGTCGTGCCAAGTTGCAAAACGTCGGGGGCGTTTTCTCCGGATTCGAGCGTCGTGAAAATCTTGTTCCATGCATCGCCCCAGTCGAGAATTTGAATTTGGGTAGGGATTCCTGTTTGCTGGGTGAACTGGGATAGGGCCTGTTCGAGTTTTTCTTTCGGGGAGGCTCCGTTCGGCATGATCCATACGGTGAGTGGCTGTACAGATGCAAAAACCGCCGGTACGGAAAATGCCATGAAGGCGATGAGTCTCCCAAAAAATTTTTTCATAGGGTATTACCTTTTTGCGGACGCGTTTGCTCGCGAGATTCCTAAATTGTAAATTACTATAAAAAATGAAAGAGAAACGAAAAAAAAAGTTTAGGCTTTTTATGGAGGTGGAATGCTCGTTGCCGTTGGAATTGTTGAATATGGGGGTCGTGTCCTTATGCGCAGGCGGTTGCCGGGGTCGCCCTATGGGGGGACATGGGAATTTCCGATGACTCCCATTGATTTTGGTGATACTGTGGAACATTCCATTGAATCGTGGGTGTTCGAATCGGCCGGGTTAAGGGCCTTTTCCGGGGGTCTTGGGCCTGCTTTTGGCTGTGAGCAATTGCCTGACTGCCGTTTTTTCCCGGTAAAAATGTTCCCGGAGACCCCTAGAATCATTTCTACAGGGCCAAATTTTTGTAAGTGGTTGAAAATCAACAAGTTAAGTAGGGTGAGACTGTCTCCTCCTAGTGTGATGTATGTCAAAGAAAATAAAAAAATAAGCATTTAAATTAAAAAAGTATGCTTTTAAACCCCAAAAAAAATTTTTTTAGTTATATTTTTGGACATTCGGACAACATATCCTCAAGGAGCAAAAAAAATGAAAAAAAGTATCTGTACTCTCCTCTGCGCCGGTGTCATCATGCTCACTGGTTGCTATGGCTCTAACGCTTGCTTCAACAAGCTTCACAAGTGGAATGGCACGCTTGGCAACAAGTGGCTGAACTCCATCGTCCACTTCATCCTGCAGATCTTCGGTGTTTACTGGATCTGCCTCGGCCTCGTTGACGGCCTCGTCCTCAATACGATCGAGTTCTGGACTGGTTCCAACCCGCTCGCTTCTGGCGATTCCTACTTCGAGAAGGATGCCCAGGGCAACTCTGTTGCAGCAGTGAAGAATGCCGACGGTTCCATGTCCGTGGAACTCACCACGGCTGAAGGCCAGAAGGCTAACCTCACTCTCCAGCGCGACGAAAACGTTGTCCGCGCTTTGGATGACGAAGGCAATCTCATTGCCCAGTACGAAATCGAAAAGTAATTCGATTAGGAAATATGAAAAAAGGACGGATTCTTCAATCCGCCCTTTATTTTTTTGTTTTAGTCTTTTTTATTCGTCGGCTGCGTCCGGATTGACGCGCTTGACGGTTACGCCAATCTTTGCCATCTTGGCCTCGAAGTCCTCGTAGCCGCGGTCCAGGTGGTAGATGCGGCTGATGGTCGTTTCGCCTTCGGCCATCATGGCTGCGAGCACGAGGGCTGCACTGGCGCGCAGGTCGGAGCCCATGATGTCGGCGCCTTCGAGCGGGAGCCCGCCCTTGATAGTTGCCGTGTTGCCGTTGAGCTGGATGCTTGCGCCGAGTCGTTCAAGTTCGGCAACGTGCTTGAAGCGGTCGTTGTAGACGGTGTCTTGGATGAGGCTGTTGCCCGGAACCGCGAGGAGGGTGGCCATGAGCGGCGCCTGCATGTCGGTGGGGAACCCGGGGAAGGGCAGCGTGGAAATGCTGATGGGCTTGAGCTGCACATCGCGGGCATCCACTTCGGCCCAGTCGGTACCAGTGGTGACCTTGCAACCGATTTCGCGGAAAGCGTCGAGTGTCGACGCAATGTGTTCCGGAATGACTTTGGTGACTTTCACGCGACCGTGGGTGATGGGGGCGGCGCACAGGAAGGTGCCCGCTTCGATGCGGTCGGGGATGGTGTTGCCGTTACCGGGGCGGAGACTCTCGACGCCTTGCACGGTGAGCGTGCGCGTGCCGCGTCCCTGGATTTTGGCGCCCATGTTGGTGAGGTAGTCAATCAGGTTGTCGATTTCGGGTTCGAGGGCTGCGTTCTGGAGGACGCTCACGCCCTTGGCGAGGGTCGCGGCCATGAGAACATTCACCGTCGCGCCCACGCTTGAAATCGGGAAGTTGAAGTTGCCGCCGGGCAGGCGACCTTCGCAAGTGGCTTCGACATAACCGTGCGTCACGGTGATTTTTGCGCCGAGCGCTTCGAGGCCCTTGAGGTGCAGGTCCACAGGGCGCGGGCCCCAGGCGCATCCGCCGGGGAGCGAAACACGGCAACGTCCGAAGCGGGCCACGAGCGGGCCAAGCACGTAGAAGCTCGCGCGCATGGTCTTCACCAGTTCGTAGGGGGCTTCGAGGTGGTCGGCGCCACGGGTGTCGATTTTAAGGACGTGGCTCCCGCCGCTGATGCGGCAGCCGATGACGCGCAAAACGTCGGACATGGTCTTCATGTCCTTGAGGTGCGGGACGTTCGTGATTTCGGATATACCATCGGCAAGAAGAGTCGCCGCCATGACGGCGAGAACGGCATTCTTTGCACCAGAGATTTCTACTTCGCCGTCAACGGGCCCTTTGACTTGGGGGACGACAAACTGATCCATAGCTATTTCTCCGTGATTTGTATAGTCTTGGGTGTGTTATAGACAACGCATGTACTTGCGATAAAGTCGTGAAGGCCCCTGCGCTTGGGGTCGATAAGGACGGTCAGGTAGCCGAGGCCGTAAAGCATCATGCTCATGATGCTTGCGACGTAACGGATGGTGGCGGCGAGCCATGTAATCTTGTCTCCTTTCCCAGTTTCCACGTGAATCCGGAAAAGCCTCTTGCCGATGGTCGCTCCGTAAAGGGCGTGCAGCATAACGAAGTAGACTGTTTGCAATACAAGGGATACTATAAAGTACAAGTCCATTCCTGGCGCGTTAAGTATCTTGTTCATGGATTCAATGGAGGGATTGCTCAAGAATGCTTCGGTTAACCGCATCAGTTCCTGAAAGTCTATGGCTCCGGCTCCGCACAAGGCGCCAAGGGCGACCATTCCTGCGAAAAAAAGAATAATTGAATCTACGGAGAAGGCGAGGGTGCGGACAAAAAAGCCGGCATAGCGTTTGGTTAAAACCTGTTGCTTGAGAATCTCGTTGATGGTCTCCTGAAGAAGTTTGTCTTGGGTGGCCTCGTTCTGTTCGATTTCGGCTTTGGCTTCTCTCCATGTTGTCCAGGATTCTTCGCCGCTGTGCCAGACCAAAGTAGAATTCGTTATCTTGCCTTCCTTGGCAAAATTCTGGATTTCTTCGATGGAAAATGGGCCCTGCCTTCGTTCTCCGTCAGTAATGCTTTCGTCTATGTAAAACCATTTCATATTCTGCGTATAATTTAGCATTTCCAACGTCGGGGGTATGCCGAAATTCCCAAAAAAAACTAAATTGGGGCAATATGATAGTATTTGTGCCCGGCCAGCGTTTTATCAGCCAACTGGAACCCGATTTAGGATTAGGAATTGTCACCGAAATTCAGGGAAGGACCGTCAAGTTTAATTTCCCCGCAGTAAATCAATGCCGTATGTACAGGACGGATAGCGCTCCCGTCGATAGGTACGTATTGCAACCGGGAGAGACCGCCAAGAGTGAGAAGGGCGTGTCGTTCGCGGTGGAATCCGTTCGCGAAGCGGGTGGATTGATTGTCTACGTGGGCCGTGCCGGCCGCGAGATGAAGGAATCCGAACTGAATCCCAAGGTCACTACGAGGCCAGCAGACTTTTTCAGGGCGCTTGCTAACAGCGAAACCTATTCTTGCAAGGAATTTGCCCGTCGTGAAAGTGCTATGAAGCTTTCGTGCAAATGGCAGTCTTCCATAGTGCGCGGAATGATTGGCCCGCGTGTGGACATGATTCCGCACCAGTATTACCTGTGCTACCGAGCCTGTTCAAGTTCCAGCCTGCCGAGGCTCATGCTCTCCGACGAAGTCGGCTTGGGCAAGACTATCGAGGCCGGTATGATTTGGCATGCGCTCCGGGCCCGCAATAGAGTTTCCCGCACGCTGATCATTGTTCCCGAAACCTTGAAACACCAGTGGATGATTGAAATGAAGCGTCGCTTCAACCAGTTGTTCACTCTGGTTGACGAAGGCTATGTCCGTGGTCTGTTTATTTCTGTGGACAAGGAAGACGAGAAGCCGAACCCGTTCTTGCAGAGCAACGACATTATCTGCTCTATTGACTTCTTGATGGAACAGCCCGCCCTTATCGAGGATTTGCTCAAGACCAATTGGGACATGACCATCATCGACGAGGCGCACCACCTGGTTTGCGAAGACGGCTTTACCAGCCGCGAGTACATGCTCGCTAACGCAATTCTTGCAAAGTCCAAGGGAATCCTTTTGCTGACGGGAACTCCGCTCCAGCTGCATCCGGAATCCCAGTTTAACCGACTGCGCATGCTGGACCCGGCCCGCTTCTCGGATTACAACGAATTTATCAAGTCCCAGGAATCTTACCGCAAGCTCGTGAACGACTTGAGCAAGTTGCCGACGGACCCGAATCACCACATGAGCTGGGACGACCTTTACGAATCCGTCCCGAAAAATTCTCCTATCCGTCCTTGGCTCGAACAAGAAAATTCGAAGAGCATGCCTGCCGGGGAATGGATGCGCCGCATTGTCGACGCCATGGGCACAGGCTCGGTCGTGTTCCGCAATACCCGCAAGGGCGTAGGCGGCTTCCCGAGCCGCGTCCTCGACGAAATCCGCCTGGAACCGGATCCCCGCTACCGCGAGATGGTGAATATCGCTGCCGAGAAAAACTTGGACGCTTCGACCGATATCCAGGAAAACGGCCTCCTCTGCACTCAGTATTCCGATGCCTGGAGCATGGACGAGCGCTTTGTGTGGCTGAAGGATTTCTTGAAAGAGTACAAGAACGAAAAGATTCTCCTGATTTGCGAATCAATCGATGTCGTGCTCGCTTTGGGCCAGCTGTTGACGGATTATCTGGGCGAAGGGACGTTCTCCATGTTCCATGAAGAAATGACTATCATGGCGCGTGACAAGGCTGCTGCGTGGTTTAGCCGCCCGGATGGAGCGAACCTCCTCATTGCATCTGAAATTGGCTCCGAAGGGCGCAATTTCCAGTTCTCGCATCATTTGGTGCTTTTCGACTTGCCTCTGGATGCCGCTTTGGTGGAACAGCGTATTGGCCGTCTCGACCGAATCGGGCAGACGAAGGATATCGTGGTCCATGTGCCCTATGTCGCTGGTTCCGGCCAAGAAGTTATGTTCCGCTGGTATAACGATGGCCTGAATGCCTTCGGTGCTCCGCTCATGAGCGGGGGCGAACTGTTCCTCAAGTACACGGACAGCCTTATCGAGGCGTTGGCCGACCCGCAGGGTTGCCTCAAGAAATTTGTCGCGAACGTCATTCCTCAGGTGAAAAAAGATTGCGAACAGATGCGCAAGAATATCGAGAAGGGCCGTGACAAGTTGCTGGAATTCAATTCCCGCAATCCCGAAAAGGCTAAAGAAATTACGGATGAAATCAGGCAAATTGACGAAAATCCGGAACTCCAGAATTTGATGGTGGAATCCCTCCGCGATAGGGGCCTTTACGTGGAACCGAGCGCAATCCCGAATTGCTGCGTCGTGACCATGGGGCCGCAGGTCGAGGCAGGAACCGTCCCGGGCATGCCTACGCAGGGAATGGTCGCTGTTGCCGATGCCGAAGAAGAACAAGGCTCGGAAAATATTTCGCTTACGGTGACGTTTGACCGTGCAACGGCAATGATTCACGACGAAATTGATTTTGTCAGCCTGGAACACCCTCTTGCCCAAGGCGTCATTGACTTTGAAACCGGACTTTCCCATGGTGCCATTGCCAGCTGCATTTGGCAGAACTCGGGTATGCGCGGGCTCTTGATGCAGTACAACTTCTTGGTGGAATTGCCTGTTCTCGAGGAATGGGGCGTTGCCGATATTGCCGGGCCCAAATACGTGAGCGTGGTGATTGATTCCAAGGGGACAGACCTTTCTAACTTGGTGGAACAGCTGCAAGGCGCCCAGTTCAAGGATGTCGGAGTGCCGCAAGGGAATTCCGCCGTAGACATGACGCTCAAGTTCTTTGCGAAGGAAGGTTTTGCTGCCGCTCGCCGTATAGCGATGGTTTCGGCCAAGGAATATGCGGAAAGTGCTTCGGCTGCAGTCGAAGCGCGGTGCGAACAGGAATACCAGCGCATGAACCACTTGCTGACTATGCGTGGCAAGGGAGGTAACAGCGCTCAGCTCCAGCAACTGCGCAAGAACGTGCAGGAATGGAAGAAGGCGGTTTCGAACCCGCAAATTCGTTTGGATGCAATCCGACTGCTTGTTTGCAGGTAGTACAACGCTTTTTTATTTGTATATATAAAATTTCTCCTTTTTCTACAAAATAAGGCTATATTTTGCGTGGCCTTTTTTGGGCTTTATTGGAGGAATTGTTTATGAATAAATGGCTTTGCCTTTTCGTACTTTTTTTGTCGGTACTTTCTTTTGGACAAATCACTGTCGAAGTGAACGATGAGCAGGTCTACAATGCGTCAATGCTTGGCTTGCGCATGCGCGTTGTCAATAATTCGGGGCAAAGCTACGATAACGTAACGGTCGATTTTTACTTGAAAAAGAATCCTTCCGAGACATTTGCCCTGGATTCCTACTACACGGAAGATTGGACGATTTCGATTGCGGAACAGTCTGGTGAAAATGTCATCATCCGTGCAACTATCCCGCATTTGGGGGCAGGGACTTCCCCGAATTCAAGTGGAGTGAGTGTCGGAATCCATCGTACCGATTGGCAACCCATGTCTAAAACGAGTGCCAATGGATTCCCGTTGGGTTCAACCTTTACGACCGCCCTCAACTACAATGTATTCCAAGGGAATAACTTGATTGGCGGAAGTTCTTATATTGATCCAAGTTTGATTGTCCCGAGCCTTCGCTTTGTTGGTCTTCAACCGGTACCTGGTACCAATGGAATTCCTGCGTGGATAGAAATCGAGAATTACGGAACGACGCCTGCTGACTTGAGCCACATGACGTTGGAATGGGCCACGGTAAATGGAACGGCTACGGGTGCTGTGTCGAGCGCTATTTTGCAACCGGGTCAAAAAATGCGCATTTGTACAGTTCAGTTGGGTTGCCCAGATGATGATGCTGTTGCTGCCCTGCCAATGCTGGCGATGGGGACAAAGGGCGAGGTCCTTCTCCGTTACGATGGCTCTGCCAAGGATTACCTGTCTTGGGGCCTAAACGATAAAAGACTGGCCGCGACTGCGCGTGAAGCGAATATCCAATATACTCGGATTCGGTGTGATGGGGGATTTTTTGATGAGTATTGGCATTATGTCTGGGATGGGATTTTCTACAAAAAGATAGATGGAAAATGGTACAGCTATACGCCGGACTATGATGTGAATACGACGGATGTCCCAGATCCGATTGCGTACCATAATGAAGAAACGATATGCTTGGACTCCCCTGAAAATCCTAAATCGAAAAGAAACGTCCGTTTCGCTTGGCATCCGGTAGAAGGGGCGATTGGTTACAAATTGACGATAATAGAATCCGTGAGTGGGGATACTGTCTACAATGGAATGAAACATCGCGCTTATTATGATAAAGAATTGGAAGCGGGAACCTACGAATGGAGCGTCCGTGTTGTTTTTTGGAGTGATAAATACTCTGTGAGCAATCCATGGATAGATCACTATACCATTTGGAAGAAAAAAACTGTAAAGATATGCAATGATTTTAGCAGTGAACACTATTTGCGAGTTCCTCAATATGCTGTTCATAAAGATACGAGGATGCTTGTCCCTAACTGGGGGGAATTAGCGGAATTCCCAGAAATTTCATGGGACCATCCAGATGTTTTTGTCTATAATAGTTACCCCTATGATCGGCCTACTAGCTTGTCTCCTCCTAATAATCTTTTCCTTGAGGTGTCTTGGCGTTGTTGGGTTGCAGGAGCTCAAATGCTTAATCATTTCTATAGAGGCAATTTGACTCAGGATGAGATAAAGTTCCATGGTAAGACGTCCGCTTTTGAAGATATTGAAATTAATGGGAATCACTACTCAAAACTTGAAAAAGACAAGATTGCGGGCGCATTTGGCTTAGGTGGGGCTGGATCGGGGGCTACTGCTGAATTGTTTGCCGTATTGATGTGGGCTTTGAATATAGAGAATCAATCTCAAATGGATTATTGGAGTACAGAAAAATGGGACTCGGAAGGAGTGATTTACGATGAAATGGCTAGATCACTGACTGCAGATGATGTAGTGCCCTATATAAATGCTGGGCGACCCATGTATGTTGGCCAATATGATCCACGACATATAATGATTTTGGATGGTTACAGGTATTCAGGGGACGAATTCCAAATACATTTGGTGAATATATCCAATGGTGGAGAAGCGGAATGGGTTCCTAGCAGCAGCTACTCCATGTGTCTTTATATTGTTCCTCCAATTGTTTCTAATCCGAGAATGAGTGATTACCGTGTACACATAGATTCTGATGGCGACGGTATTGTTGATTTTGACGAAGTGGAACGTTTTAAAACAAATCCCTTCAAGAAAGATTCCGATGGGGATGATATTGATGACAAGGTAGAAATATTCTCTTATACGATTAAGGAAGAATTTGTATCAAAAGAGACGTGCTTCAATCCTAAATCGGGATATGATGAATCTGTTGATGCCCATATAGGGGATTATATGAATCCATATGATGCATTGTTATGTCGTGTCGAAAAATATGCCGATATTGATGGTGATAGTGCTCGTGCCGAATTGGATGTGGATTCGGACCATCCGAATAATGACGGACTTCCAGATGGAGCCGAAGATTTGAATCATAATGGTTACGTGGATAACGGTGAAACGGATCCATATAATATTTCGGATGATTATTCTGCGAATTTCAACCCGGTGGAAACGGTTGAGTGGGATGCCCCGAGCCTCGTGGGTATATATGCCTTTAACGAAATCAATGTCGGAAATAATGTGACTTGCAATTCCGGAATGCATGGATATTGCCAGATTGCCTCTGAATATGATTTGCCCTATGCGGTGTCCGTAGGCGTAAATTCCACGGTTGGGGATATTTTCTCGAAGGGAAATGTCCAATTGCAGAACAATGCCCATGCCGTTGGTGACGTGTCCATTTATTCTTTACCGACCGCTTCGCCTTCTCCGGTTTTGTCTCAGGGAGCCTCTGTGACTGGAACAACGAGCGAGCATTATTTGGGTGAATGGCCCTATCATGTTTCTGATAATGCTCACCATTCCTTGGATGGCAAGGATTTGTGGAATGATTTGATTGTCAATATGGGTGAAACGTTCGTTTTAAGTGGTGATGAGTCGTATGGAAACATCGTTGTGCATTCTGGTGGCACCCTCAAATTGGGAACCGGCACGATAAGGGTCGGAAACATTACCTTGAATGCCGGAAGCCGTCTGGAATTTATGAATCCGGGGCGCGAGACGGTGATTATTGCCGATGGAAACGTCAATTGGAATCCTCAAATTGTGAATTCGGACTTGCAAACCGTTGCGAAAGGATTTAAATTGATTGAGTACGCTCCTGGCTCTATCCATATTGAAGGGGATTGGGCCGGTACGATTCATGCTAGGTGGTGTGAATTGACTTTGGGTCAGGTCAAAAAGACAGCGTATGGTTCGTTTGTTGCTAAAAAGATTAATTTGGGAGATGGATTGACTATCTATCGGGTGCATTTCAGTCCAATCCCATTGACGGACATGGTTTAACAAAGAAGGCGCAGCATGAAACCCATATTGATGTGCATCGTTTTCCTCGCCGCCTCGGCGTGGTCCAGCGTAAACCTTATTTGGACGGAGTTCCAGTTCGAAAAAGGGTATTTGGAAGTAGACACTGCAAAGATTTGCAATGTGGATACGACCTATATCAACTGCTCGCAGGACAGAGGTCTTGCGTACTATTCTACGATGGACACCACTTTCGCTGTGCTTTTCAATCCGTTAATCACAAAGGCGCAGCTTTTTAAATCCTTGAATGTGGACGAACAAAGACAAGCCGCCGCGGGATATGATTTCAAGATGACGGCAGTTCTGCGCTATGAGTTTATGAAGTGGCAGGAGTGGGGTATTATCAAGATGACAAAGGATAGTGCCCAACGTTTGCTGGATCGTATTTTGCCTGAATCGAGAGATGTTCAGGGACGTAAGATTATCCATAAAAAGGTTTGTGACGAGGAAATGCTATCGGCATGCCAAGGAGAGATCCTTTGGGGTGGGAGCGGTTCACCGAGTTTTTCTGAAGAAGACATTGCGCGCCTCCCTCAAAAAAAAATTCTAGCAGAAATAGCGGAACCCGCTCCGGCAGACACGTCGGCAAAAGATCCGGTAGGTGAGCAGCCGAAGGACACTTCTGCCTCGGTGGGTGAACAACCGGCAGACACGTCAGCTTCGGTGAGTGATTCTTCGGGGGCTGCCGCGGATACTTCCGAGAAGTCTTTGCGGATTTTTGATCCGGCGACTTTCATGGCGCAGTCCGTTATGCCGGGAATGCGGTATCGTGTATTTGACTTGAACGGAGTCTATCTCTACGACGGTACTTGGCAAGGGAACTTCAAGGCGCAGGGTAAACCGGTTCTCGTCCGGTTTGAGAATGGCCAAACGGCTGTTTTCCGCTAGTTTTTCTGCGTCAACTTTTTTTGTCGCGCTGATACATTCTATTTTTTAGTTGTATGAGTGAACTTCGTAAGAATATTTTAGATGAGTCCCGTCGCATCGTGGTGAAAATCGGGTCCCGTATTTTGGTGGATTCCGAGAAGGGCGGTGTACGTACCCGCTATATCCAGAAACTTGCCGATTCCGTTGCCCGCCTTATGGAAGCGGGCAAGGAAGTCGTGATTGTGACGAGCGGTGCCGTGGGCACCGGCATGAGCCAGCTGGGCTACAAGGAAAAGCCGACCGTGCTTGCCGAAAAGCAGGCCTGCGCCGCCGTTGGCCAGATTGACCTCATGTACGCCTACCGCGAAATGTTCCGCTGGATGCAGCTCTCGGTGGGGCAGATCCTTTTGTCTGCCGACGACTTCCGCGACCGTACCCGCTACAAGAACTTGCAGAACACCATTAAGGCAATGCTTGCGCGCAAGATTGTTCCGATTATCAACGAGAACGACTCGCTCGCCGTCGCTGAAATCAAGGTGGGCGACAACGACAAGCTTTCGAGCGACGTGGCGTTGTTCCTCGATGCCGACTTGCTTTTGATTTTCACGGACGAGGACGGCCTCTTCGACGACAACCCGAAGAAGAACCCGAACGCCCGATTGTTGCGCTTTGTGCCCGAGATTACGCCTGCCGTTCTGGCCCTTGCCGGCAAGCCCGGCGAGACGGGTTCTGCCGTGAGTACCGGCGGTATGCGCAGCAAGCTCGAAGCCATCCGCAACGTGACGAAGAGCGGCTGCAATGCCTTCCTTGCGAGCGGCATGAAGGTGCTGCCGCACCAGGTGCTTTTCGAAAATGCGCAGGGTACGCTCTTTGTGGGCTCCAAGAAAAAGCTCAACAGCCGCCAGCGCTGGCTCAGCTTTATCACGACTCCGCGCGGGGCCGTGGTGGTGGACGAAGGCGGCGTGAAGGCTCTCCGCGAAAAGCACTCGAGTCTGTTGCCCGTGGGCGTGTGTGCCGTGAAGAAGCATTTCGACAAGGGCGACTTGATTGAAGTCCTGAGCCCGTCGGGTGACGCGGTTGCTCGTGGCGTGGCCGGATTCGACAGCGAAACGCTCAAGCTCGTTTTGCGCAAGAAAACCGCCCAGGTGCACGAGATTCTGGGCGCGGATGTCCCGGACGAACTCATCCACAAGAACGACCTGGTCGTGTTCTAGTTGAAAATATAAAGTGGGTTATTATGAAAAAGACAGGCTTGTTTTTTGTCTTGTTTGTAGTGATACTCACTCTTTGTGCTTGTAGTGGCAAGGGATCGTCTTCGCCGAATGAAAGTGGCTTGCCTGCCGAAGTGGCGGACAAGGCGGAACTCGAGACCTACGAGTGCAGCGAGGATATCATCGGCGAGAAGGTCTATGTGAGCGAACTTGAAGAAAACTACGAATGCGATGGGGAAAAGTGGTTCAAGTCCTACGATCAAACAAAGCCAGTGTCTTCGCCCAGCAAGAAAAGTGATGGTTCATCGAACAATGACGACGACGCAACTTCAAGTAGTTCTGCTAAATCCAGTAGCTCGCGACCAACAGAAATTCTTGAACCCGAAATTACTGTGAACGAGACTTGCACCGAAGTGGGTGCCTGCGATGCCATGGTTAAGACCGATATAAGCACATGGCATTTTGTCCGCAAGGATAATTTTGGAGACGACGCGGAATACATCTACACGGTGGACGGCAAAGACCTTGCCGTGACCATCAAGAATGCCGATGGCACGACCGATTCCAAGACCTATTCTATGTATAATATGGAATCCGAAGCGGGAGTGGAGATGGCTTTCAATGCCGCAAAGTCCACCTGCAAGGACGGCGACGGAAATGACAACAAAGTAAAGAGTTGCGTGAAGGATACCGTAAAGGCATTGCCAGAATGTAATAAGATTCGGGAAGACTTTCTTGGAATGGAGGATTCTTCCTATGTAATTTGCAGGTCGGGTTCTTGGATAAAAGCTTCGGTTCTCGAATACGATACATATGGTTTAGAATGCTTTGATGATGGACGTGTGGTTACAGGAAATGTTGTAGATAGCAACATATATGTTTGCGAAAAAGGAGCTTTTCGTGTTGCATCGGAAAAAGAAGTTGAATTTTATAATGATACTTATGGATTAACATGTGTTGATGGACGAATCGTTACTGGTGCAGTAAACCCGACTAACAAATATATGTGTGAATCTGGAAGGTTTCGGACGGCAACAGAATGGGAAAAAGATACAGAAGGCCTTGACTGCATAGAGGGAGAAATTGCAAAAGGGGAGAAAGAGACTTATGTTTGCGAATCAGGAAAGTTTAGAATCGCAAATTCAATGGAAAGACATTTAAATAAAGCTTGCTCGGCGAAAAATGAAGGTATGGCCGTTATAGACTCAACCCCTCCTGATGGTTGTTATGAGATTACTTATTTCACACATTTTTGTAATGAAGGAACATGGCGTTGTATAATGTATTGGGAGTGGGATGTTCCGAAGGAAGTTCGTTTTAATAAAGAAATTGATTATGGTGTGATGACTGATAATCGTGACAATAGGGTTTATAAAACGGTAAAAATTGGAAGTCAAGTATGGATGGCGGAAAATTTGAACTATTATGATAGCACGACAATGCCCTTGGATGAGATGAGTTCGTGTTTCAATGATGAAGATGAAAATTGTGATGTTGGAGGACGTCTTTATAATTGGGCTGCAGCAGCGGATTCCGTTACATTGGTAAAAAACATTGATATTAGGGAATGTGAAATTTCAACATTACTGTGTAAACTACCATCGAAAATTCAGGGAGCTTGTCCTAATGGCTGGCATTTACCTGATACATTGGAATGGGTAACTTTGTTTAATGCAGTGGGTGGAATTTCGACAGCAGGTAAAGTGCTAAAATCTTTGACTGGTTGGGGAGATAAAACCATATATGGGTATGAGGGTCTTAATGGGACCGATGCCTATGGTTTTTCTGTGTTACCTACTGGTTACGTAGAACGATGGGGTGGTCACAATGGGGTTTATTGGAAGTATGAATATGAAAGTACTCAAGTTTTATTTTGGAGTGCTACTCAATATGGAACCCTTGCGTTTACGGTGGGATTTCATAGAAACTCTGATGCGGTTTTTGTTGATGAACATGTTAGGGATTGGTTCCGGTTGCCAGTCCGCTGCATCAAGGACTCTGAATAATTTTCCCGTTCTCAAAATTGTTATATTGATGTCAGGATTATGCCACAAAATGACTTGACATCCTTGATTGCCCGTTATCGTGAATTGGGAATAGATTCGCAGATAGACTATAGGAAGTTCTATCTGTATTCGATTATTACCCATTCTACGGCAATCGAAGGTTCGACGGTCACTGAAATTGAAAACCAGTTGCTGTTTGACAAGGGGATTTCTGCAAAGGGCAGAACCATTGAAGAGCAGATGATGAACCTGGATTTGAAAAAGGCGTACGAAAAGAGTATTGATTTTGCTCAAATTCATGCGGAAGTCTCGATTGATTTGCTGAAGGAACTTTCTTCGCTCGTGATGAAAAATACCGGTAGTTCTTATCAGACTGTTTTTGGTAATTTTTCGAGTGCAAATGGAGACCTTCGATTGCTGAATGTGACTGCGGGTATTGGTGGGCGCTCCTATATGAGTTTCACGAAGGTGCCTGCAAAATTGGAAGCCTTTTGTGCGGAAATGAATGAGGCTCGACATCGTATAAATCCTCAGGACTTAGAATCTCTTTATGACTTGAGTTTTGATGCGCACTACGGGCTTGTCACTATTCATCCTTGGGCGGATGGCAATGGACGTATGGCAAGGCTCCTCATGAATCAAATTCAATTTGAATTTGATGCGATTCCGTCGAAAGTCCTGAAAGAGGATAAAGAAGAATATGTGAAGAGCTTGTTGCAATCACAGGAAACAGGCGATTCAAGGTTCTTCAAGGATTTTATGCACGCATCCCTTTGCCGTAACCTTCAGAAGGAAATCGATGAATTTCTCCGTTCTACAGAAATGGGGGGAGAAAATCTGGAAATGGGGGGAGAAAATGCAAAACGGGGGGAGAAAACTCGCGATGTTATTCTCCGTATCATTCGTGAAAATCCGCAGATAACGATGGCTGCACTTGCCGAAAAAGCAGGCATTTCTGCAAAAGCAATTGAAAAGCAGATTGCCCGCCTAAAGAAAGACTCCCTGTTAGTTCGTGTAGGCCCCGATAAGGGTGGCCATTGGGAAGTGCTATAGAATGGGGGACGCCCTAAAGAGGGGTCTCCTGGGGTGGTGGCGTATTCGCCGCGGTGAAAATTTTTATTTTGCGGATGTATGGAAGAAAACCAGAACTTAGACGATTTGGCCGAGGAATCTGCGGAACTCCCGAAAGTGGAGAGCCGTGAGGACTTGGCGAGAATTATCCAGGCGCTAGTCTTTGCTTCGCCCGATATTGTGACCC
>JAEERM010000040.1 GCA_016285835.1 Fibrobacter sp. | reverse complement strand
ACGACGATTTCAGTTTCGAAGGGACGGTCGAACAGCTCGAGCGTACGGGAGCAGGTCAGAGTTTGCACTCCGGAGAGCGTACCGGACACAAGCCACTTATTAGGGCCTTCGGGGCTAACCAGCACCTGGGCTACCAGATCGCCTTTCAGGTGCAGTTCGTCGAAGATTTCGGGGGCATCGGCATGGGACCAGACCACCCGGCGGTCTTCGGATTCCTTAAGTTCTTGTGCGATATCGATTCTCAAAGTGGCCCCAAATCTAGTAAAAACTAGACATGATTTCAATAATCAGGATATTACAATCTGGTTTAAAAAGTTTGCGGAAGGGGTTCCAGCCCGGAATTTTAACCTAATCTACTTGCTCGGGTCGGGTTTATCCCAGGGGAATTGATTCCCGTCGTTTTCGGGCGGCATCACGGGTATCATGACCTTTTTTGGGAAAACAGCCGCGCAACCATTCAAGGCAACGCCGACAGCGAGTATCGCAAAAGCCAAAAGGAGCCTTCTCATCGGATTTTCTCCTTCGACACGCGGCTCACTATGGGGATGAAGTCTTTCGGGTCGTACGCGATGTGGCGGTAGGCCCAGATGAGGGAATTGTCCTTCGCCTTGCGCATCTCGAAAACGACAACGACACCCACCGTATCGCGAACTAGCTGCAGTAGCAATTTCCGGTCGCTCTGCTGAACGTCGTCGACCAGGGTCACGTGGTCATCGAGAGCCACATACTGCTTGGTCAACACGTGCAGGCGTTCACCGTAATCCGGGTGCACTCCTTCTACCTGCGCCGGTGGCATATACACCTTGGAACACCCGCAAAGTATTGCGGTACAAAGCAACATAGCCATAAATACACAGTGGGCAGACAAATTCATCGATTTCAATATAGCATTATCCTGCAACCCTGCGCCGTTTTTCGCCATGATTCGGATAAAAGGCAATTTTTACGGACAAAAAAACACTTACAGCCTTGCAATTCCAGGGGCTTTAAAAAGCACCTAGAATTTCCTATCTTTGGGGGCGGCCAGTTCGAAACCCATCCTGGCCTTAGGTTGCGGAGTTCCCGCAGGCCCTATAAACCAAAACTAGGAGTCAAAATGCGTTCAGAAGCAGAACTCGAAGGCGTCACGCTGCTCGGCAACAACAAGACCCAGTACAAGACGACCTACAGCCCCGAAGTGCTCGAAAAATTCCCGAACAAGCACCCGGGCAACGACTACATGGTCACTTTCAACTGCCCGGAATTCACGAGCCTTTGCCCCAAAACCGGCCAGCCCGACTTTGCCGAAATCAAGATTCACTACATCCCGGACCAGTTCCTGGTTGAATCGAAGTCGCTCAAGCTGTACATGTTCTCGTTCAGGAACCACGGGGATTTCCACGAAGACTGCGTGAATATCATCATGAAGGACCTCGTGAAGCTTTTGGACCCGAAGTACATCGAAGTCGAGGGGCTGTTCATGCCGCGCGGGGGCATTTCGCTCTACCCGTTCGCGAACTACGGCAAGCCGGGTACCGAATTCGAATCGCTCGCCAAGACCCGCCTATTTGCCGCAATCGACCGGAGGAAATAGGAGCGAGGCGCGAGGCTCCAGGCACGAGCAGTGAGCGATGAGCCGTGAGCTATGAGTATAGCCTCGAAGCGCAGCGACCTCAAACCTCGAAGGGAGCGTAGCGACCGACCTCGTACCTCAAAGCGAGCATCGCGAGCGACCTCACACCTCCTAATCCCAACCACTGTTTACTAACCACTATCTACCTCACACCTCAAAGGCGCAACGCGCCGACCTCAAACCCCATGCCTCTACAAAACGAACTCATCCTCATCGCCTCCATCTTCGCCTTCTTCGGGGGCCTCGTCGCCTTCTTCCGCTTCTTCGGCAAGCAGGGCATCTTCGCCTGGACCGTCATCTGCACCATCGCCGCCAACATCGAGGTGCTTATTCTGGTACACGCCTTCGGGCTCGACACCACGCTCGGCAACGTCATCTTCGCTTCAACTTTCCTCGCGACCGACATCATGAGCGAAATCTTCGGTAAAAAGGAGGCTAGCCGCTGCGTCAAAATCGGCATCCTCGCAAACGTCACGTTCATATTGATTTCGCAGAGCTGGTTCTTGTACATCCCCGCCGAGGGCGACTCCATGGCCGGCCCCATCCGTACCGTATTTGCCAATACGCCCCGCGTGATGCTTGCTAGCCTGTTCGCCTACGCCGTATGCGAGCTGTTCGACGTCTGGGCCTACCACGCCTGGTGGAAATGGACCGAAAAGAAGTTCGGCGACAAGAAGCGTTTCTTGTGGCTGCGCAACAACGGCTCCACACTCGTAAGCCAACTCATCAATGTGGTGGTATTCAACCTGCTCGCCTTCGCGGGCGTGTTCCCGTGGAATACGATTGTCGAAATCCTGATTTTCGGCTACGGCATCTTCATCGTGACATCGCTGATGGACACGCCGTTCGTGTACCTCGCCCGCCGCATTGCGGACAAGCACCCGGAACTGCTAAAAGAATAGCGTTTAGGTTCTAGACTACAGCAGTAAAAGGGAAGCTTTATTCTTCCTCTTCCAGGCACAACAGCGTAGCAGATTCAAAGAGGGAATCGCGGTCGCCCTTCTGGAACGGGGTTGAACTATAAACGCGCATCACCCCGCCATCGCAAGTCCTTTTCAGGTCTTCTTCTCCGGCCAGGGTCGAGTCTACCGTGCCGAGGGCGGATTGGCACAACGAGGGGAGAACCAAATCGGTCTCGACAACCGAAGAAACGGAATACATATCCCCCTTCCAAATATAAACCGTCTTTGCGGCGGGCATGCCAAACGAAGGAATCACCCACACATCGTCGTTCTTGTCGATATCGCAACCTTGCTTTAGGTTCGGGTCATTCAGGACGCTCAGGTCAGGGTATTCCCCTTCGCTGCTAGGAGACGATTCCGGTTCCGCGGGTGTTTCGCTGGGCTCTTCAGGATTGTCGGATTCTTCAGGATCTTCGTCATTAGAGGGCTTGGACTTGCTGCTAGAGGACTTGGACTTTGCCGTACTGCTGGAGGACTTACCCTTCTTCTTGCCGCTACTGCTGGAAGATTTTTCGCTTTTCTTGCTGCTGGACGAGGACTCGGCTTCTTCTTCATCGACTTCTTCGTCCTCTTCCTCATCGGCTTCACTGCTGCTCGAGATTTCTTCGTCCTCGCCGTCCATACTACTGGAGGAGATTTCCTCGGCTTCGATTTTGGTATCGTTCGAAGTCCCTGTGCTGCTGTCGTCACTGCAACCGGCAAAACAGATCGCCAAAGTGAATGAAACAGAAGCAGCCAATACCTTGATTAGGCCAAAATTTCCAATATGCATACGTCCTCCTTGTACATGTTGGGGGAAATATACAAAAAAGGCCCCGTAGGGCCCAATTTTTCATTTTGTTCACAAAGAATTACATAGAGCATAATGCCATCACTTCTTCGTAGATTTCATCGCGGTCCGCATCATCTACGACCCTTTCAGCTCGTGATTTATATACGCTACCTTCGCAGTAAGCGTGGTCATCCGGATCGGCGTTTTCTACCGCCTTCTCGCAAGTTTCTTCATCCTCGAGCCTCATGTTCATTTCAGCAACAGCGGTATAGCTATTCCCGCTCCACGTGACAGTCGTCCGGCCAACGCCGGCAACGTCCATCACCCATACGTCATCGGTTTTCTTGAAATTGCAGGTAGAGACGCTTGCCGATCCCCCAGCACTGCTGGAAGAAGACCGGCCTGCACTATTAGCACTTACCCCGTTGAGTTTTGTGCACTCGTCCATGGCCATTTCAAAAAGCGATTTGCGGGACATATTATACGTGTTCCCATAATTCGCGACATTGATTGCATACATGGCTCCGTTCTCGCACCATTGTGTAGAGACTATTTTCGCGTCCAAGAGATCATCTTCAATCTCTTGTTTGCCCGTCATCTGTTCGCACTCTTTCGTCGTCTCGGGCCCCCTGAAGATATTGTACAAGGAATCCTTGAGATTCTTGCCATCAAAGAAAGTGAAACTGTACGTCTCATAAGTTTCGTCATCTTCAGTGTGAGTGTAGGCAAAGCCCCATACCTCGTCGTCTTCCTTGAAGTTGCACTCCCCTATCTTGACGTCGGGCACGCTCACATTGGCGAAGCTGTCCTTGCCACTAGAGCCGGCCTTCTTGGATGAACTGGAGGAACCGTTCTTGCCGCTAGAGCTGGCCTTCTTGGAGGAACTGGAGGAACCAGCCTTGCCGCTAGAGCCGCCCTTCTTGGAGGAACTAGAATAACCGGCCTTGTCGCTGGAGTCGGCCTTCTTGGAGGAACTGGAGGAACTATCCTTGCTGCTGGAGCCGCCCTTCTTGGAGGAACTGGAGGAACTATCCTTGCCACTAGAATCGTCATCAATAGCGGAATTCTCCTGATCGTCGGAATTCCCGTCGGCGGCAGTGCTGCTTTCGCCACTACAGCCAACAAAACTCAAAGCTAGGGCAAACGGTGCTAGAACGACCAGCATTTTGGTCAGGCCAAGGTGTTCAAAACGCATTATTCCTCCTGCGCGATGGGATTCGAAGAATTCGAAGCCATACATAAGAATAAACAGAAGATAGAAAGTTTCGGTCGGTTCCTGCCCCAGCCAAGCACAAGCCGCCGCACGTATTATCACCTATATATATAGTCACACACATATATATATAGCTATACCCGCGAAATTCGCTCAAAAACGGCACATGCGAAAAATTTCGGGTATTTTTCAGCCGGACTGCGCTCGGAAAATCTTTTCGATGAACTAAATTTTGCGCGGAAAATGTTTATCACGGTGCTCACATACCTGGTCATCGGTCTATTGGCCATGTTCGGGCTATTCTATATAGTCCTCGAGGTCCGGTTCTTCCGGGCGCTCGGTACTGTGCGTACAGGAACCTCCGATGTGGAGCCCAAACCGCACGTGAGCATCCTGATTTCGGCCCGCAACGAATCAGCCGGCATCCGCGACACGCTGGATTCTGTCCTAGCACAGGACTACGACGGGGAGTGGGACGTCTGGGTCGCCGACGACCGCAGCAACGACGACACCCCAGAAATCCTGGCCGAATACGCTACCCGTGACCCGAGGCTCCATGTGCTCACCATCGAGGAAATTCCCGAGGGGGTAAGCCCCAAGAAGCATGCCCTGAGCCGCCTCATCGAGGCCTGCGACGGGGAGGTTCTGTGTCTTACCGACGCCGACTGCATCGTGCAGCCCAGCTGGATCAGGGGAATCGTGGCGGAATTCGAACCGGGCATCGAACTCGTGGCAGGGCATTCCTACATCCCGACCCCCCCCGGCAAGTCGAGCATCCTCATTTGCATGCAGGCCGTCGAAACGCTCATTTACCGAGTGGCTGGCACCGCAGGGCTCGCCATGCACCTACCGCTCACCAGCACCGGCAACAACCTCGCCTACCGCAAGAGTTTCTTCAACAGCGTGAACGGGTTCGAAAACGTACTCAAGATCCAAAGCGGCGACGACGACCTCTTGATGCAGAAACTCGCAACAGACCGCCCCTGGGCCATGCGCTACTGCATCGCTCCCAACACTTTTGTCACCACAAGCGGCAAGGAAACACTCCACGAACTCTGGGAACAGCGCAAGCGCTGGGCATCCAAGACTATATATTATACGCCAAAAATCGTGTTCGTGCTCAGCATGGTGTTCCTGTTCCTCGTCATGCAGTGCATCGCGGCACTCCTTTCGCCGTTCAGCATCGGAATTCTCATAGCCTTCGTGGCCACCTTCGTGGCCAAGTGCATAGGCGACCTTGTTTTAATACTTCGCGGGCTCAGGATATTCAAGCAGGAGCACCTATTGAAATGGTGCATCCCCGTCGAGATTATCCACGCCCCCTTCACCGTTCTAGCCGTCCTCTTCGGCCTGTTCGGGCGATTCAAATGGAAATAATCAATGGCAACGACTACAAAAGCAACGACTAAGACGACCAAAACCGCGGCAACCAAGGCCAAGTCAACAAAGACTACAAAGGCCCCCGCCGCCGGCAAGACGCTCATCATAGCAGAAAAGCCTAGCGTCGCCAGCGACCTGGTCAAGGTCCTCGGAGCAAAGACATTCACAAAGAACAACGGCTACTACGAAAGCGACACGACCATCGTAAGCCACGCCATCGGCCACCTCGTGACTATCGCCGACCCCAAGGACATCGACGAACGTTTCAAGGCCTGGGACATGAAGACGCTCCCGATGCTGCCCGAGAAGTTCCCGCTGGTCGCAACTCCCGCCACCAAGTCACAGCTCTCCATCGTGGGCAAACTCATCAAGAGGAAAGACGTGACGACTATCGTGAACGCATGCGATGCGGGCCGCGAAGGTGAACTGATTTTCTTCTACATCCTGGACTACGTGCTCAAGGGCAAGTTCACGGGCAAGACCATCAAGCGCCTGTGGATGCAGAGCATGACGCCCGCCGCCATCAAGGACGCCTTCGAACACCTCCGCACCGCCGAAGAGATGGAAAACCTCAAGGACGCCGCCCTCTGCCGCAGCGAAGCCGACTGGCTCGTGGGCATGAACGGCAGTCGCGGCCTTACCGCCTACAACAGTTCCATGGGCGGGTTCCAGATTACACCGTGCGGCCGTGTGCAGACCCCGACGCTAGCCATCATCGTGAAGCGCGAAGAAGAACGCCTCAAATTCGTACCCCAAAAATTCTGGACTGTCGAGGCCGATTTCGACAACGGCGGCAGCGCCTACCTAGGCAAGTGGTTCACCGCCGACAAGGAAAACGGCAAGGACCGAGTCAAGCAAATTTTTGACGGGGAAAAGGCTGCCGAAATCCTCGCGAAGTGCAAGGGCAAGGCCGGAAAAATCGAAGAGACCACCGCCCCTAGCCAGCAGAAGTGCGGCCAGCTCTACGACCTCACCACACTCCAGCGCGAGGCGAACAACCGGTTCGGGTTCAGTGCCAAGACAACGCTCTCGATTGCTCAGAGCCTGTACGAACATTATAAGGCGACCACCTACCCGCGTACCGACAGCCGCTGCCTGCCCGAAGACTACGTAACGACCGTCAAGGCGACCCTCGGCAAAATTGAAGGCCCGCTCAGGAAGTTCGCCCTGGAAGCGCTCGACAACAGCTACGTGAAGCGCACCCCGAAGGTATTCGACAACTCGAAGATTTCGGACCACTTCGCCATCATCCCCACGGGCGTTACCCCGAAGGGGCTCTCCGAAGCCGAAGAAAAGATTTATACGATGATCTGCCAGCGCTTTATCGCGGTGTTCTTCCCGCCGGCGCAGTACCTGAACACGACCCGCATCACGACTGTCGAGGGCGAGACGTTCATCACCGAAGGCAAAATTCTCGTAGACCCAGGCTTCAAGGCCGTGTATGGCAAGGACAGCGACGACGAGTCGAACGTTCCGCAGCTCAAGGGAGATGCAGCCAAGACGCTTGACATCCGCAGCAACGAAGACTTTACCAAGCCGCCCGCGCATTACACAGAAAGCACGTTGCTTTCTATGATGGAAAGCGCGGGCAAGCTCGTCGAAGACGACGAGCTGCGCGACGCCATGAAGGAGCGCGGGCTTGGTACGCCGGCAACGCGAGCCGCCATCATCGAAAAACTCGTGAGCGACAAGTACGTTGTCCGTGACGGCAAAGAAATGATCCCGACCGCAAAGGCGTTCGACCTTATCAAGGTGCTCTCGGCCATGGACATCGAAGCCCTCACGAGCCCAGAACTCACCGGCGAGTGGGAATACAAGATGGACCTTATCTCCAAGGGCAAGGAATCCCGTGAAAACTTCATGCAAGGCATCGTCGAGATGACGAAGGCCATGGTGAAAAACATCAAGGAATTCAAGGAAGAAAGCACTACCGGCGAGGCAAAGTTCAGCCCGGTGAACGGCAAGAAGGTCTTCGAAACCGTGAGCCGCTACACCACCGAAGACGGCATTGTCATCCGCAAGATTATCGGTGGCAAGCACCTCACCGACGACGAAATCGTCGAGCTCCTGACCAAGCGGAAAATCGGTCCGCTCACCGGGTTCCGCAGCAAGAAGGGTGCCGAATTCTCGGCCGTGCTCACCATCAACGACCAGAACAAGATTGAGTTCGTATTCGACGAGAAGCCCGAAGAAATCGAGGTTGGCGAGAAGGTGGGCAAATCCCCCATCGACGGTTCCGATGTGTTCGAAACCCTCACCGGTTACGTGAGCCAGAGCTACATCGACAAGGAACCGAGCGGCATCCAACTCCCCAAGGTGATGCTCGGCAAGGAACTCCCGATCGACGAAATCAAGAAGATGCTCGGTGGCGAAAAGACCTCGCTCATCAAGGGTTTCCGCAGCAACAAGACGCACCGCCTGTTCGACGCGTTCCTCTATCTGGACAAAGCGGGCAAGCTCAAGTTCGACTTCCCGCCGCGCACGTTCACGGCAAAGCGATTCACGAAGAAACCCGCGGCCAAGGCCGAAGGCTAGCACGGCAACGCCTGCGCCAAAAGGACCCTCATGTTGACGCGACGATGGACGACCTGGGTAATCGCAATGCTCCTGTGCACTGTTACCCTATTCGCCCAGGAATCCCGTAACGAGGCTTCCAAAAATCCCTACGACCTTCCCGATGCGCTTATGCCGCTATGGGATTCGCTTTCCATAAAGCAGAAAGCCGCCCAGCTCATCATGGTCTACATGTCCCCCGCCGAATTCCTGGTCAAGAACGAGTTTGGCGGCGTACTCGTGATGAAGTCGCACCTGAACAAGAAAGACAACTTTATCCACAACCTCACTCAGGCCAACGCCGGGCTCCGCATTCCGCTCCTCGTGGCAAGCGACCAGGAAGGCGGCCGCGTGAACCGCATCGGCGGCATCTCCGAGAAATGGAAACACGCCCCGAGCGCCTACGAGATGCGCAGCATGGAACCGGACTCCGTGAGGGCCATCGCAAGCAGCATCGGCAGCGAACTCAAAGCACTGGGCATCAACCTGAACCTCGCGCCGGTACTCGATCCGGCCCTTGACCACCGCAACAAAAAGTCGTTCATGGAAGAAAGCCACCGCTCTTGGGACAAGGATAGCGTGAGCGGTGAAAAAGTTGCGGCCTTTGTCCAAGGAATGAAGGACAACGGTATCGTCTGCGCCGCAAAGCACTTTCCCGGTTACGACTCGTGGACCAACAGCGACCACCAAATCGCCATCAGCGCAAGCCCGCTCGCCAAAATCCAGCGTAACGTGGGGCTGTTCAAAGCCCAGAGCGACATCATCCCTGTTACTATGATGAGCAGCGTGCGCTTTATCCGCATTTCAAATCGCCCTGCCGTATTCGATTCGAGAATCGTCCGGATGGCAAGGGAAATGTCGCCCGAAACCGTCATCCTCACCGACGACCTGTGGGGCGTGAGTTTACGCGCCTGGATTAGCGGCATGGACCGCGCCACGGGCAAAACTTACCCGACAAAGGACTTCAAAAAGCTTATTCGCATCGCCGTCATGGCGGGCAACGACATGTTCATGATCACCTACCCCAAGAAGGCCGAGGAAATGGTGAATTACCTGGAAAGGCTCGCCAAGTACAATTCGACCTACCGCAAGCGCATCGAAGAATCCGCCGCGAGAATACTCAAGATGAAGCACAAGGCGGGGATGCTGTAAGGGATGAGGGGTTAGAATCTAGAGGCTAGGGAGAAATATCACGGCTTCGCCGTCTATTATTAACGCACGAAGTGCGTGATTCTTTTCACTAGCCCCTAGTCTCTATTCTCTAGCCTCTCACCTCACAACACTTTCGCCTTCTTTGGGTTCGACATATTCTTGACTTCTTTGAAAACGGCGGCTTCGCCTACTTTCGCAATTGCGAGTTTCAATATTTCGGCGGCGGCCATGGCATCGTCCAAAGCGCGGTGATGCCTAAAGTCAGCGAGTCCCAGCGATTCCGTTAGTTTATGCAGGCTGTAGCTGGGCAAGCCAGGGAACACGCGGCGCGACAGTTTTACCGTACAAAGCCGCGGCGGATCGTACGGGATAGCAGCGCGTTTCATTTCGGCCCGCATGAACTTGCAATCGAAAAGCACGTTGTGCGCAACGAATATGCGATCTTTCAGCAATTCGGCGACATGTTCGGCGACGCTGGAAAACTGCGGTTGCCCCGAAACCATTTCCTCGGTGATTCCGGTGAGGTTACGGATAAACGGGGGAATTTCCTGACCCGGATCAATGAGCGTATGGTAAGTCCCTACCACTTCGCAGTCGTCCATCAGAACAATCCCCATCTCCATGATGCGGCATTCTGCGGGTCTGCCTCCGGTCGTCTCCAGGTCTACAACGGCAAAACGCATCCGGCCTACTTTATCGGGATATCAATGTCGAGAGTCTGGTTCCCTTCGCGGTTCTCGACGCGAGCCTTGAGCATGCTCGTCTGCGGGCGGCCATAAACCGGCACGACCAGCAAGTTGGAAATCCCACGGTCTTCGCTGGGAGTCGCCTCGGTATCGCGCACCGTTTTCGTGAATATCGGAGCCGAACCCTTGTCGTAAATGGAATAAGTTAACTCGCGAGAATAGCCCTTCTTAATCTGCTTCGTCGGCACCTGGAAATAGATGACGCCACCCTTCGGCACCTTCCGCAAACTGTCCTTAATTTCTTCTTCTGTCGCAAAATCGGCCTCGAGAGCCATGCGCACGTTCTTCTTGATTTTGTCTGGAGATTCGTATAAAACGCTCACCTCGAACTTGGCATCCTCGGGAATCGCGGAAGGACGAACATCGCGGATCTGGGCGTTATTCTGGTAATATTCCCAGCGTCCGTTATCGTGAAGCAACACCACGGAACCGTTTGACGTCTTTGCAATAATATCCTCGGCAAGCGAAGCGGAGGCCATTGTCAAGAACAGAACCAAACCGATCAAATAAAAATTTTTGCGCATAATGCTCCTGCATTGAATCTGCTTTAAATAATAAAAAAAAGAATTAAATTTGGAGACATGTCCGGGAAAATACGATTCGCGCCAAGCCCCACGGGATTCCTGCACGAAGGGCATCTGCTCTCCGCGCTCTACGTCTGGGCTGCCGCACGAAAGTGGGATCTCAAGATTCATCTGCGCATCGAGGACCACGACCAGAGCCGGATGCGCCCCGCATACGTCGAAGGCATCTACGAAGACCTCGCGTGGTTCGGGTTCCATTACGACAGCGAAAGCATCCAAAGCAAGCGCTGGCCCCTCTACGAGCAAGCCCTTTCCAAGCTGGAGGCTCAAGGGCTCGTGTACCCGTGTTACTGCAGCCGCAAGCAGCTTGAAGCCGAAAACCCCAAGAGCGAGACGGGAGAGATCGTGTATCAGGGGAAGTGTTTTAAGAGGTTCGAGGCGCGAGGCTCGAGGTGCGAGGGTAGTGAAATAAGACGAGAGACGAGAGACGAGAGACGAGAGGGGCGCGAGGACGAGCCGCATAATCTTAGGTTTGTTGTTCCGGACAAAGTAATTCAGTGGCATGATTTGCGGTTGGGCGACTTTGCCGAAAACCCGAAACTCCAATGCGGAGACTTCCCCATCCGCGACCGCGAAGGCCAATGGACCTACCAGTTCGCCGTCTGCGTCGACGACATCGACGAGGGCATCACGCATATTGTCCGTGGCGAGGACATCCGCAATTCTACGGCCCGCCAAATTGCCCTACGGGAAGCGTTGGGAGCCACGGAACGCCCCATCTACCTTCACCACGCCCTAATATCCGACAGTTCCGGCAAGAAACTCTCCAAAAGGGAACTCGCCTACAGCCTCCGGCAAGAACGCGAATCGGGAACAACCCCCGAAATTTTACTCGGAAGAGTGTGTTACAAGGCCAAAATGCAAGAAACCCCGGCCCCGCTTTCGTTGGAGCAAGCGATTTCTATATTAGAAACATACATATAAGCCACCACCGCCCAAAAAAAGTTATATTCTCGGTATGGCTCAAGTGTTACCGTCATCCATGATTACGAAAATCCGTCAAGAAGCTGCGCTTTTTGATTCCAAGGATCGTTTTCTGAATTTTTCGACAAAGGGCGTATTGCAAAGCCCCTTGATCTTGGAAGCGGGAGACTTGTTCTACGAAAAATGGGCCCAATCCGGGGAATCCATATCGTTAGAGACGTTCCTGCCCGTTTCGGCGAACTTTACCGCCCAGCAGAAGGTGACCACGGAAACTCAGATGCTTTCCGTGCTCCAGCAAAAGAACGAAGATTTTGGCAAATCCGACCTGTACCTTGTACTCGGGTTCCTCAAGTGGGACGGCAATGCGCTGGCCCCGTCGCTCCTCGTCCCTGTAGATTTTGACCCAAAGACAAATAAGCTTTCCCTGTCCAAGCGCCCCGCCATCGAGAACGTCATTCTCCGCGAACGCCTCAAGGATGTGGTAGACTTGCCGCGAGTCGAGGACGCAAGCATCAACGGACAATTCAGCATTCTCCTTTACTTTTCACTTTTTGAAAAGGCCGTGCTCAAGGAGAAAAAGTGGAAATTCACACGCCATGGCCTTTGCCTCTCGTTTGCCAACGGAGCAAGGCTTAAGCTCAAAAAACATTTCGAAACGGATATCTGGGAAGACAAGCTCGTCGACAACCGTCCAATGCTCCAAGCCCTCTTTGGCGAAGACGGTTTCCGGATGCAGAACTCCTATTTTGACGAAGGAGCATTCGATGACTTGTTCAATCCGGTAGACCACCATTTCCCTTACGCATTAGATTCCCATACCACAAAGTCCGTAATGGAATCCCTCCTGGACGACAAGTTCGCATTTGCCATCCAGACATTGCCAGGGACCTCCAAAGACAAGGTTGCCGCAAACATCGTGGCAGAATCCGTAGTTAACGGCAAAAAGACCTTGGTCGTTTCCAAGAGAGCCGTGACGCGCCTGAACTTCGAAAACGCCTGGAGGCCGCCGTTCAAATCGTTCCAAGGCCCGGAGCGCGAAGCGATCGAACCGGACTTTATCAAGTTCCGCAAGTCGTTCATCGAATATTACAAGACGGTCAACGAAAAAATCCAGCCGGCAGGAGCTCCGCTCTCTGATTTGCTTACAGAATTTGCTCTCGCCCCGGCAACAAAAACCAAATTTTCGGAATCCATCTTCGACGGTGTAGACAAACTTGACTACGCCACGTACAACAACGTAAAGAAGATTGTCGAACAGGCACTGGACCTGTATTTCAACAAGCAGGGTATATCGGCACGCAAGGCGTTCCAGGGCATCAAGGTCCCGAACCTCACTGCCGAAGAAAAAGACGCCATCGCCATCCAGCTGGAGCAGGCCGTTGCCAAAGTCAAGGAACTGCAACCGATTATCAAGCTCTTCAAGGTTGCAGCACTCTTCCCCACAGGAATTTTCGTATCGAGCCTCGCCGAAACGATTGACCTGTTAATCAATACATTCGACGAGAACACACCCGTCTTCGAAGATTGGGAACTCCGCTCGAACAACTGGGTCGCCTACCACGATTCGCTCAAGGCATTGCCCGAAGCCGGTGACAACTGGGTCCGGTACCGTCGCCAGACATCGGACATCTATACCGATGACGCCGTGGACGTGAACGTCCTTGCCGACCGTGAAGAATTCGTAGAAAGTTTGAACGTTACGCTGAAAGGTCTCTCGGACCGCTACCGCAGTTCACGCCGGGCACTGCTGAAAGTCATCCGCAAGCCCAGAGCTGTATCTTCGGACGCAGAACTCCTCGACCTCATCGACACGTTGCTGGAACTGCAAGAAAACAAGCGCGCTTACAAGGACACGGCGGTCCTCGGCAACCACTTGCTCGGCAAAGACTGGAAATACGAGAAGTCCAACTGGTTTGAACTCAACACAAAAATTAAGTACCTGTTCAATTTCCGCGACAAGCACGAGTCCGACCCCAAGCTCGACTTCATGCTGCAAATCCTGGAACACTGGCACGAGTTCAAGCCCGAGTTACCGAACTTCAAGAAATACGCGGCATCCGTAAAGGTCCTGCAAGAATCTATCCGCAAAATAGCCAAGGACCTTGACCTGGAGACTCCGCTCGAAAGTCTTTCTATCGAAAAATGGGTCGACAAGATAAACTCCTGGAACGAGAACTGGGACAACCTTGACATTCACACAAGGCTCACCCGCCTGTTCAAGGAACTTGCACAGTACGACCTGCGCCCGATGCTGGTTTACCTGCAAAATGCAGACAAGATAAGCAGCGAATTCGGCCAGGGTTTCAGGAATTTCTGGTCGCGCACACAGATTCAGCAACTCGGAGCCAAGAACCCCGAACTGTTCTCGCTATCGCCCAAGGAACGTTGTCTCAAGAGCCGCGATTTCCGTACGCTCTATGACCATTTCTGCAAGGCCAACTTCCGCATCGCACATGCCGCGATTGAAGCGAACCCGGAACTGCTCACCTTTGCCACCCTCGAAGACACCTTTGAACTCAAGGGCAACGAAAACTTTGACATCGTCGTTTTCCTCGATGCAGACTGCACCACTATCGTAGAATCGCTGCCAGCATTGCTCTCGTCGCAGAAGGTCGTACTGATGGGCAATCCCCATTCGCCCGCTATTGAGATTCTGCCGGACGATGCGTATAACGACGTTCTCCCGAGGCACACGGCCTACTTCCAGGAATCTATCCTCGCCGAATCACTGCGCAGGGGAATCCCGACTCGCGAACTCTGGCTCGCCGGCCAGTATGTCGACATGAAGTTGGTCTGCTTTGCAAACAACAGAATTTACAACCAGGGCATCAGGCAGTTCCCGCGGCCTTTCCGCGAAAAGAACAACGTAGAATCGTTGGCCATCGTCGACGACAAGATTATGGCTATCGCCAACGCAGCCGTACACCACGCCCAAAAGCATCCGGCACAGACGCTTGGAATCATCGCATTCCACCAGTCGAGCTGTTCCGAAATCGAAGCAGCCATCCGAGCCCTTCTCGAAAAGGGTTCTGCCGCCGAAAAGTTCTTCAACCAGGAGAACACGCTCATTCGGTATTACGTCAAGACTCCCGAAAGGGCCACAGACAAATACCGCGATGTCGTGCTGGTGTGTGCCGAGCCCGAAGCCGTGTCGGGCACTTCCGGCGAAAACAAAGTGGCAGTATGTTCCACGCTCGCCAAGCAGGAACTACGCGTATTCATTTCCAACGCCGACATTGCCAAGCACGCCAACCCCAAGTCCACCCTGTTCTGGGATTGGCTCAAATACCTGAAGCGCGAACTGGAGTTCAAGCCGACTAACCCGCACTGCGGAGAATCCCGCATGCGTAAGGACATCGTCGAAGCGCTGTCTACAAATGGCATCAATGTCGAGCCTATATTCGAAACCGGCAATATCGCTGTCGGGCCAGTCGTAGTCGACGCGAACAACCAGAAACGCTTCCTCGCACTCATCGAGGACGACTGCACCAGGGAACGCTTCCGCGAATCTATCGAAGATACGGAATACGTCCGCCCCATCGTGCTGCGCCAGTTGGGCTGGAAGGTCATCAACATCTGGCTGCCCTTCTGGTTCATGTCGCGCAAAGACGAGGAATCGCACCTCATTGCGACAATCGCCATCGAACAGAGCGTCGCACCGCCGCCACCGGAAGAGAACGGAGAAAACGGCAAAGCGGAAGACGCCGAGAACGATCTTTACAGCGTCGAGGTCGTCCCCTACAAGTGTACGCACCCGAATATTGAGGGTACCGCTCACGACAAGCCTATTCCGGAATTGCCGGCAGCATCGCTCATCACGCAATTGAAATTCTACGTCGACCACGAGTCCCCCATCCACGAGGAACTGTTGCGCCACAGGCTGATGGAACTGCACCATGTGGACCGCGAAGGCCCCATGATCCAGAAAGCGCTAACAGAAGCCATCAACCAAGGGCTGCAGTCAAAGAAGTTCATCAAGACGGGTACGTTCTTCTACAGCATCAAGTCTGTAGACCTGAAGCCCCGCGACAGATCGCAATGCAGTGAATTCGAGCGCAAGTTCGCTTACGTCGCACCGGAAGAACGCGCACTCCTGCCGTCTTCGATGGACGAATTTACAATAAAGCAGACCTTAGGCCTGCTGGAATAATAACACAAACGGCATCGACAACGTCGGCACCGATAGTTTATCGGATTTTCACGACGAAGGCGTTGATATTGTAGGCAGAAAGTTCGCGTGCCTTGTCTTCGGCCGCCTTCTTAGACGTCCATCCACCGCCACGGAGCTTGTAGAACGGCGTGTCAAACACGACCTGGATTGCAAACCCCGTACTGGCAGCAATCTGCGCACGGCGACGCTGTGCGGCATCAAAATCACCGACAGCCTCGAACTGGAGCATATAGTAACCATCAGAGGACTTCCCCCCCTTGGCCGACTTTGCAGAGACATCGTTCATCTTAGTCGTATCGCGAAGGGAAGAATTCAGTTGCGGTTTGTATTCACGGCCGCGGAAAAGGGAATCCAAGTCCGTCGGTTGTGCTTGCTGGGCAGCAAAGGCCGCTACAGCACAGAAAAACAGAACAGTCAATAAATTTCTCATATCACTGTAATAATAGCAAAAATGAACCGCACATAAAAAAGTCCCCCTTGCAGAGGACTTTTTTAAACTAAGCAAGTTGCCTGTCCAGAACTATTGTTCCACAAGTTCCGCAGTCAGCTTCTTGGCCTTCTTCGTGCGACGGACACCCCACATCTGGGTTTCGTCCATCTTGTTCTTCCTACCAAACTTGGGCAAGCTGACAGAAGACTTCATCTTCGAAACATAGGCACCCGTACCGACTAGACGCTTTTCTGCGGAAACGAGGTTCCAGGAGATGAAGAAGTTCCTCTGGGTATCCAAGCAAGAATGGCCAACACCATAAATTTCTTCGTCGGTACATTTAATCCTTACAACATCATGAGCGACAAAGCTTCCGAGGTTGGAGAAGAGATCCATCTGTACTTCGAGGAAAATATCCTTAACATCAGCCTGGTGTTCAGGATTAGTGAACCACTTCGAAATTGTAGTATCGGAGTAGATCAACGAGTTCATGTCGGACTTCAGGAAGTAACCGAGCTTACCCGGATTGAGCTTTTTAACATCCTCGAAGTCAACAGTGACATCGTAAGGCGTCACGGTGGTAATCTTGATATCACCCTTCTTCACCTTGTTCACGATATCCGGATCCACTATGGTGTAAGTAATAGACTTCACACCAACTTCGGCTTCACCAGTAACCGGAGTCCACGGAGTCGGCACACGGTTAGTCACATTATAGGACGTCGGAGAATTCCAATCGATTCCATCAGAATGGTCACGCAGAGTGTCACCAAGGATAGAAATGTTCGCTTTATCGGACCAAACCAAAAGATCAGCACGGAAGCGGATGTAGTCACCCGTATGCGGAGTCGGCTTTTCATCGGTACCTCTGTAGTACAAAGTCACCTTATCATCACCGACCACAGCAGCCGACACAGACTCAATGCCTTCGATATACTTCTGATCCGCGCTCTTCAAATTAGCCGCAGAATTCAGATAGGCCGTGAAAGCAGTTGTACTTAAGGAAGTCTGACGAAGATCAACCGGTTCAGAAAGCCACACAGTCATCACATCCACTTCATCATTCTGCTTATGAACGTCAGCAGACAAGATGAACGGAGCAACACGGTCCTTGATGACACCCGGGAAAGCATCTTTCTTAATCTTACCACGGTCACTATAGCTCGCGTAGGAATTCAAGTTAGCATTCGGGTTCGCCGTCTTGATATCCTTAGAGAAATTCACACCGCCAATCGAAACGCGCTGCATACAGAGCGTATCGTCAAGCTTCGGCTCGGCTTTGGCACCACAACGCATATTGTTAATAAAGGCGGATTTTTCAACAACGACAGAGTCTTCGTCATCCCAGTGCACAACAATCTTGTCCGGTATGGAGTCCGGGCTGTTGTAGAACGGACGGTTATAGTAAATAACCAGAGAGTCCGCAATACCATCAAGGTAATCCTTGGACGATTCGAAGTACGGGTCCTTCATATTCAATTCAACACTCGACTTCACACCACGAGCATCGAAGATGTCTGCAAATACCGGATAAGGTACAGGAGGCTTCTTGAAGTGCAGCGGTTTATATTCAGCAAAAATCAAATTCGACTGCGGACCAGTAATGGTAAGGATAGCCGGATTGTCCGCAACTCCATCACCGGCAACACGATATTCCTTGGTCGAATAGATACTAATCGTAGCACGACCATTAATCATGACCATAGAAGCGGAGTCAGCCGTCGTAATACCCAACGAGGTTTCGCCGAAATTCAATGCAAAGTTACAACGTTCACCGCAGGGTTCATAGGTTCCCGGATTTGTCATCGAAGGAGCCTCGGCATAAAGGTAGAATGTATACACAGGGCCCACAAACCTTTCATAGTTCGGATCATCACCCTTAACCAGGGCCGTATCCGTTTCCGAAGCCACAAACTTAAGTCTCGGAACATAGAAGGTTACAGGCAAGACAAGGTTGTTTACCTTAAAGTTATAGGTAACCTGATCTGAATTCATGAAGCCCATCTCGAGAGAAGCATAGACTGTATCAATACCAGAATTACCAATCACGCGGGTCGATTTACTGTTAAACTGAACAAAGTTTCCTGTGGAATCCTTGTATTCAAGGACAACGCTACCCGGATTTTCACCCTCGATAGTGAGCACATAATATTCACCCACAGCGCCTTCAAAATCGAGTTGAAGGTCATCACCCGAGCCCATAACCTTCGTAATATATATCGGGACTCGAGTGGGGTTGTTCTTGGAACTGGCCAAAGCAGCCTTGACCACAGTGTAATCAACATTTTTGTTTTGAAGATCGATCGCAGACGCATTAGCATTCACGACTTCCATGTCGCCTTCCTGAGAGAACGTCCATGTTTCGGTGCCACCGCCTTGGTCAATTTTGGCTTCAAGGGAATAGTTACCCGCACCGAGACCATCCATTAATAGCCTATCAATGACAGGATTGCAACGATTTGTCAAATCAATGCCTCCTTTGAAGTAAACCGATGCAGCAGCTAGTTCGGCAGCAGTCTTAATTGTATCTTTTTTGCCATCACCCTTCACCTTATAAAGCGTATAGTCAATGGTCTTACCGTTTGCAACCAAATAATCGCACAAGGAATCACCGCATATCTTCATGCCACTACCGCCACCGCAAGAACCGTTGCTCGAAACGGCATAGCAAACCTTGTATTCACCATGACCATTGTCATCTTCGTTCGTCATGTCCTTACTGATACCGGAGGTCTGCTTGATGTACATGTTCGTCTTGATACGCACGTTACTCATCGTCGTACGACGGTCGCAGAAGAAGATGTCGATATCGTATTCTGTGCCAACCTGGAAGCCACCAGAAGCACCGACAAACTTGTCTAGGTCAACATAAGCCGGAGCAGCCAAGTGGGTACCACCAAGGTCCACGGCCAACTTGTTGTCGATATAGACCCAAATGTCATCGTCACCACGGAAGTTGAAGCGCAAGCCCTTCTTGTAGCGGAAGCTCGCATGAGATTCGAAACAGAAGTGCTGGTTACGGCCTTTTCCTTTATAGACGTCACCTGCTGTATCATCGTTACCCGAATTCCAGCGGGCATCGCCTTCAGGATTGTTGTTTTTAGTCTGCTTTTCTCCAGTAGGTGTTTCACTACCGCTTTCATAGAAACGCCAGCCGAGAGGAGCCGCATTCGGACAGCTCCATCCCCAACCATCACCCTCATAGTTGACACCCCGAGGAGCCCTAAAAGTGGGTTGATCAAATTCATTACCATGAGCAAAAAGACCTTCACAATCTACACCACCGTCCCAAGCCCCATTAGGCCCTTTACAGAACAAGTCAATTACAGGAACACCTTCCGTAGGGTCAATTGCACGGAGGCCATCGCCACCACCCTGTTGGGGCCCAGTGCAGAAGAAGACGGGGCCTTGAGCAAAGCGTTTATTTTCGGCCGCGGGAAGATGTTCCGACCCTTCAAGGAATTCTGTCGGAGTCTTTTCAGCCGGATAGAACCCACCCGGAACCGTAGCACCCGGGCTTTGGTAATCATCAGAATCGAATTCATACTTGCCATCATCAGCCTGTGTAAACGGCAGGTTGAAGCAGTAGGCCTCGTTAACACCGGGTGTCGGGTTGAACATGGCCGTAAAGGCTTCATCAGCCTTGCTTCCAAAGCACTTCTTACCAGAAGCAGTCAACTTAGGCTTTTTATCAGGGCCCAAAATATCTTCTACCATGCCCGTAGTGACACCGATACAGGGTACAATCGCCGTAGCACTATTTACAACATTATAAGGCGCATTGGGGTAATAGCACGAGTTATTTTGGCAAGGTGCCTGATTATCAGCGGTGCACTGTGATTCCCAATGGCTACAGGTAAAAGCGCCATGCAACGAAGCATCGGTATCATAAATCATGGCGGCGAGGTCGTAACCACAGTTACCTTTTACATTTGTGGGGTCTGAAGCAGCCCAACCCGCTGTTTCCGAACTAGTCATTTCTTTTGCAGCATCAGCGGAGGCCACAAAATAAATTTCATTTGAATTCAAGAAGGTGAACATATTAGCCAAGTCGATCGGAGTTGGCGCACCGGTAGCCCAGTCACCCTCCATGCCGATAGCTTCGGCCATCAATTCGTCGTCATCACGATAAATAAGGACGGAAGAAGGAGGATCTTCGTCAACATAGCGCTTGTAGAACCAGCCGCACCTATTGGGGTCTGAATCCATAGGCTTTCCGGCGGCACCACCCACACTAATCATGGGAACGGAACTTTTCCACTTAACATCATCGGGCAAGAAGATGTAGAAAAATTTCACGTCTGCGGGAGCGCCTGAATAACGTACTTTTGTCGGATTTGCCGGATCCGGTTCAATCCAAAGTTCTCCAGTCGCACCAAAATGCGAACATTTGAAGCCAGACGCTTCTTGAAGCGATACCTGATCACCCGCTTCAGTAATACCTCTCGGAGTGATGGCCCCTTTTTGGCCATAGTCACCATCCGCAGTAACAATGTTGAAACCAGCAGCATCGTTAGTCCCACCGACTTGGGATGCAGAAATTTCATACCACCCCTGATGAGCCTTGCTGGCCGTGAACCCTTTATGTACTCCACTAGCCACAGTGAAAGCGGTTCTCCAGCCATCCGGCAATTTAAGGTAAATAGTACCATCGCAAGCCATACTTGCAAACACCCCTTGCACCCCTGCAAAGAGAAGAACTAGTGCAAACACCAATTTCTTTAAGGCGTCATATTGTTTTTTCATAGTCTTTTTTCCAATTTAGGTTCTCCGACCAATACAGCAAACCAAAAGCATTGAGCTCTTGATATGCTACACCGACCTAAAATCTACCCTTTTTGAAAAAAAAAAGGTGTGTTTTTTTGCAAAACAACACAAAAAAGTGTTTACAAAAGGCCTTTTTGCAAAAATATGTTTATAAATCACATAAATCAAGCACCCCAAAAAATTGACATAGCCAAATCAGCGCTTACTTTAGTAAACAAACATTTACAAAAGTCTTTAGCTGACCCCTTACTCCATCCATTTTTCCCCTTCGGAGCAGCCCAAAAAAACTACATTTTGTACATTGAAAGTAGAGAGGACCCCGATGAAGGATTTAGACCAAACTATCGTCACAGGAAACAAGACGATCCGGTTTCAACCAAGTGAGATGCGCCCGCATCTCGTCGTGTTGTATCCTCAATCCCAGTTCAAGCAAATCGCCCTCTCTGTTGGCAGCGTCATCCTCGGTCGCGGCAGCGATGCCGACGTCCACTTGGACGACGAACTCGTGAGCCGCAAGCATTGCAAAATCAGCTTTGACGGGCTGCACATCACAGTGGAAGACCTCGGCAGTACCAACGGGACCTACGTCGACGGCAACGCCATCACCACGACAATCCTCGGCCCCGACAACCGCCTGCAAATCGGCACGATGGTCCTGAAGGTGGAATTCAAGGATGCCACCGAAGAAGCTATCGACCGTGAACTCTTTGAAGCGGCAACAACGGATGCGCTCACCAAGATTGCGAACCGCCGCACCTTCATGGACAGGAGCCTCGGCGAGCTCGCCCTCGCCCGACGCAACAATTACTATGTACACTGCATCATGGTGGATATCGACCACTTCAAGCGAGTAAACGACACGTGGGGCCACCAGTGTGGCGATGTCGTGCTCAAGGAAGTCGCAAAAATTCTCAAGAACGAGAAGCGCGAATCCGATTTGCTTGCCCGCTATGGTGGCGAAGAGTTCGTGCTGCTTCTCTGCGGTATCGGCCCCGAAGACGCGAAAAAGAGCGCCGAGCGCCTCCGCGCCGCAGTCGAGAACCACCGTTTTTCGTGGAACGACACCATAATTCCCGTGACGATTTCTCTGGGGCTTGCCAGCAAGCAAGGGGAATTCATCGGCAAGATTGACGAACTCATTGCCGAAAGCGACAAGTACCTCTACATCGCCAAAGAAGACGGCCGCAACCAAGTCGCCTCCGCTTAATCCCCCCCCCTTTTATTACAATCCCTATTTTTCTAAATTTGCGCTCCGAAATGGAGAATACGCTCGAAAATAAGAAATTGAACGCGATGGGGACCGCAAGCATCCCCAAGATTATCCTGCAATTCTCGGTGCCCGCCATCATCAGCATGCTCATCGAGGCGCTCTACAACATCGTGGACCGCTATTTCGTGGGGCAAGGCGTAGGCAGCCTCGGCATCGGGGGCATCACGATATGCTTCCCCATTGCCCTGTTCATCATGGCCATGTCGATGATCGTGGGTGTCGGCGGCAATACGATTTTCGCCATCCGTCTCGGCGAAAAGAAATACCAGCAGGCAGCCATCATCCTCAACAACTCGTTCCTGTTGCTGGTTATCATGGCCGTGGCCGCATTCACGCTGGGCCAGACGTTCATGACCCCGCTCCTCAAGCTGTTTGGCGCAAGCGACCAGCTTTTGCCCGTGGCCAAGAGCTACATGCGCATCATTTTGATGGGTGCGATTTTCCAGACCATCGTCCCCGGGATGAACCACTTCATCCGCAGCATGGGCCACCCCAAGACGGCCATGACCCGCGTCATGATTGGCGCCGGCAGCAACGTGATTCTAGACTGGCTGTTCATCATGAAGTTCGGCTGGGGTATCGAGGGAGCCGCCTGGGCCACCGTCACGAGCCAGCTCATCGGCGGAATCGCAGTGATGCAGTTCTTTGTCAAAAAGACGACACCCATCAAGATCAACCGCCGCCTCATGAAGCTCCGGGCCGCCTACGTGCGCAAGATTTTTATCTTGGGCCTCCCGCCCAGCGTCATGCAGATAACGAACAGCCTCTTGAACGCCATTCTCGCCTGGAGCCTCACCCATTACGGGAACAAGAGTCTCCAGAGCGTAAACGGCATGGCCGGCGGAGACCAGGCGATTGCCGCATTCGGCATCATCAACAGCATCGTCTCCATCATCATCCTCCCGCTCCTCGGATTCGTGAACGGAAGCCAGCCCATCATCGGTTATAACTATGGTGCCAAGAAATTCACCCGTGTCCGCGGGGCGCTCAAGTTCACCATGATTTACGCGACCGGTTTTATTTTCCTCTCCTGGATAATCGTAATGACGTTCACGCGCACCTTTGTCGCACCGTTCGCCCCGAACGACGTGAACATGCAGGAACTCGCCACCTGGGGAATGCGCACATTCCTCATCATGCTCCCGTTTGTCCCCATCGGCATGGTTTCAGGCAACTTCTTCCAAGGTATCGGCAAGCCGTGGCAGTCCATGTTCTTCAACGCCTGCCGCCAGATGATTCTCCTGATTCCGTTCGTCATCATCATGCCCCGGTTCTTCGAACTCCGGGGAGTATTCATGGCGCAACCCATTGCCGATGTGGGCGCATGCATTATCGCCGTCACCATGCTACGCATGGAACTCAAAAAAATCCCGCATACAGACATGCGGGATGACGAAACGGAAACGGTTTCCAATTAATAAAGTTTTTTCGCAGAGACGAGCTCGCCACCCTTCTCGTGGAAGAGTATCAGGGAGCCGCCCTCGACCGTCTGCAACACATTCTTGATTTTTTCGACAATCGCATTCTCGTCGAAACCGATTTCGTTGTAAGCCGTCTCGCCAATGACCAGGCCAAAACGAATCATGTCCGGAGCCACCTTGCGGAGGTACGCGATAAATTCTTCACCGCCGCCCACGACATCGGTCGCAGTCAGTTTCTCGATTTCCATCGGATCACGGACACTCACCAGCATCGGGAACAGGTCGGCAGCGACCGCCTGCTTGCTGTTCAGGTAGAGCGTGTTCCCCACAAAAAGGCTAATGGAATCGTTCAGCACCTGGCGAACCTCGATGATGATATCGCATTCGGCAGACATCACCTGCATATCGACTTTGGAGGGGCCGCAAGCCATCAGAACGAGGGACAAGACGGCGAGGAGCGATAGAAGGATTTTTTTCATGAGGGGTCTCCTGTTAAGTAATCCGTAGAAAAAATATAACCTTTGGCTGCCGGAGTAGTTTATAAAAAAAAAGAAACGCGAAAATTTTCCGGTCAACCGCCCCAAAAAGGAGGCTTTCAACAAGCTGGGCATATAAATTAGACCAAAATGCAATTTTTATACGCCCTTAACGGCAAAAAACAGGCTAAAAAGAGCCTCAAAGCACACTTTTACGAGTCAAAATTGAAAAAAATAGGTAAAAAACAGGGGAAAAATCCATTTAGGGGCATATAAATCACTGCAAAACAGGAATCTTATACGCCCCACCCTCTATTTTGACAAAATTCCTAGCGCCTTTTCAATCAAATCGGGCGACAATTTGAAGATTTCGCTCAATTTTTGCACTCGGCACCCCTCGTCCAAGCGTTCCATGCGGCTGCCATCTGCGTCGCGTGTCACGAGGTTGCCCTTCTGATAATAATATTGGATGCCCCGTTCGCGGTCTAGGCGGTTCAACACCGGGTACGTCATCATCTCGCGATAAAAGCTTTCCACCCAATGTTGCTTGAACTCCTCGACGCTGACACCCTCCAACGGGTACTCGAAACGGAGCTTCATCTGGGCGCCCGCCAGTCCTCGGTCGCCGAGGGCTCCGCCCGTCCAAAGTTCCATGCGGTCTTGGGCAGGGCGCACCAGGCGCACGCTATTCGGCACCAGCGGGAAGATGGCGTCGCCCGTCCCGAAAGGCGGAGCAGGCGGAATCGGCAGCGGGTCGAAAATGAGGTAGCCGGGATCGAAAAGATAATCAGACGAGAGACGAGAGACGAGAGACGAGAGAGGGGAAGTGAAAGACGAGAGACGAGAGACGAGAGGCGAGGGAGGGGTGGTGTCGAGGGTGACGTTCGGGAGGATCAGGGCGCAGTGGATATTGCGTTCCTTGCGCTTGTGGCCCATGACGAGCCGCGGATTCAGCCCCATATCGCGCAGGCTCTGGTACAGGTGCCATGTCATGCTGAAGCACGTGCCGCCGCCCATCCACGTATCGACATCGTTCTGGTCGCTGTCGTCCAGGTTGCGCGCTCCCGTAGCACTCCCCGTCTGTTCCAGGCGGATAATTTTCGTGAGGTTCTCGTAAGTCACATTTGAGAGCTTGTTGCACAAGTCGAGAATCTTTTGCCACGTAGAAGCGTCCATGAGGGGAAAGATAGAAAAAGGCGAGAGGCTCGAGGCACGAGGTACGAGCGATGAGCAGTGAGGTATGAGCAGTGAGCGGTGAGCAGTGTGTTTTCAAATGATTAGTAAGCCGTAAAAGGTTAAACTCGGTGTTCACTCCCTAACCACTAACCACCAACCACTGTTTACTTTCTCTCGTCTATCCTAACCACCAACCACTAATCACTTCCTACTAGTACTCTCGCTACGATCAAGTACCAAATGCTCGGCTCGGCCATGTTCAAGCAAGCTTGACCGCGGCGCTCGCCTTACGCATTTGTCCTACTGTCTACTTCCTACTCCCTCAAAGGGAGCGATAGCGACCGAGCTCATACCTCAAAGGCGCTACGCGCCGACCTCACATTTCACACCACTCCTCCCCCCTAACCACCAACCACTAACCACTATTTACTATATTATTTCCCATGCTCGGCATTGTACAGAAAAAAGGAAACGATGAAAAGCTTTGCGGTAGGATGATTGCTTACGCAAGGATTTTGCCCACGCCTGACAGCGATGGCGATTCTCCTTTTGACGACATGATCCGGAACGGGCTCCTGACTCTCGAGGGCGATTTCCGCACATTCAACCCGACAGTCCCGACGCCCAGCCAACGCAAGAAGGTCATGGACGACAAGCTGAACAACCTGCTTGAATCGATGCAGGAGAGCGGCGAAGACTTGCCGGAAAACCTTGATGTCGATGCCTTGCGCGAGCGGCTCCACGAGCTTTCGACCATGGAAGTCATTCCCATCCCGGCCCGCATCGGGAACTTCTCGAACGAAGAAGACATTCTGAATGAAGATGCCGACATCTACTACGTCGGCGAATTCATCGGAGCAAACCAGGCGCACTTCTGCCTCACGACGCTACCCATCTATTACCAGGCACGTTACCGCGAGCAGACCAAGGTCGAGGAGATGGCCCTGCTGAACGACATGCTATCGCAGTTCGAAGCGGGCGACATCATGGACAACGACGACATCCAGAAAGAAACTGCGGAACTCTTCCCGGAAGGGGTCTCGCTGAACACCTTCGTCGGCGACCTGAACAACCTGCTGAACGTCCGCGTCATCCCGTTTTTACTCGCCTGCGAGACCGACAACGATTACCGGAGCCAGATTGCGCTGTTCTACAACTTCATGAAGGACTACCCGCAGCAGGAGGACATCACCCGTGTGGACAAGGCCATCCAGAAGTTACGCAAGCAGAGCGACGACCAGGCTGCGCGCAAGATGCTCGAACTGAGTTGCAAGAAAATTAACGCCATCTACAACGAAGACACGAAATCCGCCGAATTGCTTGAAGCGGAAATCGAGAGCATCTAGAATTTTTCGGACAAACTCTACATTTTTGAAAGCGTGAGCAGCACAGCTCCCGCCAAAATGACCACCGTGGATGTGGCCAGTTTTACACGTTCGTGGCGCGTTGCATATTCTCCGAAGGCAAACACGCCCCAAAGTTGGTTCACGACAAGGTTGAGCTGCAAGAGCGGGTAACCGACCGCATAACCGAACAGGCCGTCGTCG
>JAEERM010000139.1 GCA_016285835.1 Fibrobacter sp. | reverse complement strand
GCGTGTTCCTGGATGCGGGGGGCAACCGTGTGGATATGGAAGATTGCCGCGGGTGTTTTGGCGCGGTCGTCTCGACGATGCTGGTGTTCAACGTGAATCGCCTTTTTGCGGAGCTGGCGTGTACGCGCTTCCCGGTAGCGGTGTGGTGGGAACACCCGCTGTACGATATCCCGCGTGCGCTGAAAAAAGAGAAGCGATTTGCTTTTTTTAATCTCGCCTTTGGTGAATTCCCGGGGCGCACTGTCGGGCGTTTTTTGAAGAAAAAAGGTTTGACGAGAATTGCCTTTGTGTCTCCGTATCACATGAGCATGTGGTCGAGGGACCGCTTGAAAGGGCTCAAGAAGGTGGGGCTCGAGGTGTTCGAGGCGACCGATGCATCGCATGCGAGCCCTTATGACTTTTCGCTGGAACCGCATGCGCACGCTCGCTATAGGCAGATTTTAATGTCGCTCGTGAAGAGAATCCCGCCGGTGGATGCGTGGGTGGTGTCGAACGACAGGGTCGGAGTCGAGCTGATGTCGCTTGCGAACCAGGGCAAGATTCCGCGCCCGCCTTACATGGTCTCGTTCGACAATTCTACGGACAGCTACCGCATCCGCCTGGATTCCTTCGAGTTCAACCTGGAAGCGCTCGCCGTGCAGTCGGTGTACCACCTGGTTTCCCCTGGCGTTACCTTGTACAAAACGAACGATTTCCGGGAGCTCTCCGGCCACGTGGTGGAGAAATAGGACAAATTACATAAAGTTTTGGCGATATAGCGAGGGATAGACTATATTTATCGGTAAGGGGTTTAAAGAGGGAACAAACGCGTGAGACCTTGTAGTATTTGCTTTATCATTTTTGGGTTTGTTTTAAGTGCTTTTGCCGCTCCGTTGCCTGTAGCGGAATACTGCGCCGAAATTTTGACTGACAGTACTTACCGCCCTTTGCTTATCAAGGATTTGAACGAACCGATAAAAGAATGGAATTATCCAGAGACGTATCCTGCTATCAGCAAACCGGAATGGGTAACGAAAGCTAAACTTGATTTCCCTCATGACATTGAGTGCCATAGTGGTCGCCTTGAAAAACATGGTTGCGGCAACTCATCAAAATGGGTCCGTGCTTCCTCTAATTCTGAACCCCGGAGGAAGTTGGAATGGATTGAAAAAATGAAACTGCAAGGGGGCGTGGTATGGGGGCCGGATTCTTGCGTGAGAAATCAATGGGTTTTGCTCAATGCGCGGGAATCTTTAAAAAATTTTTATGGAAAAATATTTGATGGTGTGTGGATAGGGGAATGGAATCACGGCGACAGAATGTATATGGAGCCGATGTTCCCGCCGATGCAATATAGTTATGGAGCAAAATTGGTGGGTGAATGTACCGAATCCATTCCTGCTTTAGAGTATTGTGTGGTTGGTGACAAAAGTATAGAGCTCCATTTGACGAATTCCTTTGAAAATGTGCCAATGCCTTTGCTTGCTGATATAAATGGTGAAGCAACGACGATGGATTGCGAGGGGTTGATGCGCATGGAAAAATCACTTGAAATGGATTTTGGGAAAAAAGGAAAAAGGGAACTGGTTCATGCCTTGGAACAGGATACCTGCCATGTGACTAGCAAGGTTTCGAAAAAAATCTATATACCCATACCCCGGTATATTCCGTCTACATCACTCAAGGGCATTTCTGCAAAAAATTTGTATGGGAAAATAATTCCCCTAGTATCGAAAAATGCCTTGAAATGCAATTTTGAAACTATAAAGCGCGATATACGTTTTAGTGCCCGTATTGTGGGCCCGTGCGATTCTCTGGATTTGCAAAAAAGGGAAAAATTTAATGTCTTTGAACTGAGGCAAGTGGGTGAAATGCGGTCTTATGGAAGATTCATTTCTAGTGGTGAATGTGTTGAAATGAAGGATCTGTTAAAATGAATCGAATTGGCATTTTATTCTTGATTCTTGTTTCGGTTTCCCTTTTTGCGGAGAACCCTCCTGTGGCCCATTTTTGTGTTCAGGATTTTGTAAAGGATAGAAATAGCTATGACTTGGTAATTCGGCCTGTGGGCAAAATTGTTCCTGAACAAAATACGAAATGGCCTGATTCGCTCACCTGCGGCAAACTGATTTGGAAAAACAAATTAGTCGTGGAATATAAGAACGAGCAAATTGTATTTAAAGAGGGGTACGATGCCGATCTTGACAGCAATATCTGTAACATATGCACGGACGAAGAACGCTCTCGGAAAAAGGCTGTGCCCGCACCATTGGAAAACGAATTGGAGGCTTACCAGTATTACACTTACGATATAATTTCTAGGGGTAAAAAGCGCTTGCTTGACAAGTCCTTTGTCAAGGATCTTTACGGGAAAAAACTCAGCGCAGAATGGAGTAGCGCACTTTCGTGCGTGTGCCCTTCGTATGGTATACCTGGTTTCGAGACAAAACTGGATATCGTCATCGATGGGGAATGTGCACATCCGGCTGCAAGTTCTGCTAAGGCTCGTTCTTTGAAGAAAGAGAGTGAGGTATATTCGGAATGTTCATGTTCGGCGCACGGGAAATGTGCAGAGGAAGGAGAAAATACATCACTCCCTGAGGGAGTTGCTGCTTGTTATTATTATGCTAGTCCCTCTTATAAAAAGGCGGATTATTATGTGAGTTCAAACACAATGGGTTTGGATGGCCTGCCCGAGGGAACGGACGCAAGTTTGGGTTGTTTCGATATTCGGGGTGAAACTTATATGGTCGTCGGTTCTAATTTGCCTAGTTTGCGCTATTCTTCGAATTCTTTCAGTATGCAAGGCACTTGTTACGTAAATGTGGACAATTCCTGGCAACGTAGAAATGAGTGGAAGCCGTGCTATTCGTGCGAAACAAAAAAATCCACGCCGAATGGGTGCAAGACGGTAGAAGAAGGGGTCAATTTAGTGTTTGATTCAAATGGAAAATTTACCGGTTGGGATTACGACGCTTTGTCGGAGTATGCGGAACAGCAGAAAGAAAAAAGTCAAATGAAGGCCGTCCTATTGCCTGCGAAAATTACGGGAAATGTCTTGGCCAAAGTTGCTGACGATGCTGCCCAGAAGACGGCGGGCATGGCATACTATTGTGGAACAAAAAGAGTTGGCTATGAAAAGTATGAGCGAAATCATTTATCTTCGCTGAAAGAGGCGCTTGATCTATGTAAAGCGAGGAGTAATCCAAAAAGGTGTAAAGCCCTCCAGGCAAGGGAAGATTCTATTGCCCAAGAACAAATCCGGCGTGACAAAGAATGGCAGGAAGAGCGCCGTAAGGAAAGAGAAGCTAAAAAGAAAGCCTATTTCGATAAGGTGAAGGTCGTGAAAAATCGTTTGAAGAAGGATTCTGCCTATATCAAACTGACCCAGGCTTACAATTTTTTCAAGAAGTATGCTGTACAAACTGAAGCGTCATTGAAAAAGGGCGTGGATTATGCGAAGGTCCTCGACACTCTTGAGTCGCTAAGAAACCCATTTTTCGATAGGTTGCATCAACGTTCCGAGCCTATTTGCAAAGGCAAGACCATTCAAAACGACACACTGAAATCGCTCAACGAATTTTTGTTATTTGTATATACGAATGGATATAAGGATGATTACTTTGTTGAAAATGGCCCTGTCTACTACACGACGGAGCCTTGTGTGTATGATACGTATGGAGTGCCGCATTGTGTGACCACCACCAAAGTGGACACTTTTTGCGTTGATACTAAGGGCACCAAGGCGAAGCGGATTTTCTTGACAGACGAAGATAGGGAAATATTGGATGTGTTTATGGGATGCAACAGTTGGACTGAAAAAAGGAACGCTAAAGAGGTCCGATATAAGCAGGCATTCTTGCCTATTGAATCAGCGTACGATGACCGCGATAATTGTTATTCATACGGGGGATGGATTGGTGTTGTTTACCTAGATTTAGTCAACAAGGACAAGGCCATACTTTATAACCGCGGCCTGGAGGTAACGTTTGAAAAAATTGATGGAAATTGGAAAAGAACGGAATCATCAGTTGACGTTATTTGGTTTGAATAAGGAGTCGTTGTGATTATTCCTAAGAAGATTGTTTTTTTCCTGCTGACGTTCTTTTGCTTTGGCGGTGTGTATAGCCATGCTGATTGTGGCCCCTATTGGGATGCGGCCGAAGAGAAAGCCTATAAAGAAAGGATTGGTAAAGTCAAAGCCCGCTTGAAAAAAGACTCCGCCTATATCAAGATGGTGCAGGCTTATGAAATTTTTAAGAGGTACGCCGCGGCGGGCGAGTGGATGCTGAAAAAAGGGGTGGATTACGCGAAGGTGCTTGATTCTGTTGAAACATTGAGGAATCCGTTCTTTGACCGGCTCCACCAGCGTTCTCAACAGTTATGTAAAAATGGCATCGTCCAAAACGACACCTTGAAAGCGCTTGGCGATTTCATGTTTTCGCTGTACACGGGTGGCCGCAGGAAGGATTACTTTGTTGAAAATAGTTATATTCTCTACACGACAAAACCTTGTGTGGATGATACATCGGCACTGGGTAAGATTGATGGCGCCAAGGATTGTGATTTTTCTGAAGTGAAGTACCTTTGTATCGATACCAAGGGCACCAAGGCTAAACGAATTTTCTTGACAAAAGAGGATTACGATGTCTTGGACGTGTTTATGGGTTGCAATAGTTTAACCGGTGAAATGGATCGTGAAGAAGGAAAAATCAAGAGAGCGTTCCTGCCTATTGAAACACATTACTCTCCTTGTAGAGAGTGCCTTTTATATGGGAATGAATTTGGACCTATTTATATGGATATGGTCAATTGGGAAATGACCGTATACGTTGATAAGTGCCGTGATTACTTGTACAAAAAGATTAACGGCGTTTGGGAAAAGAAGGTTGGAAATATCTCGTGTTTCTATTAAGAAGGTTGTAAACTCTTTTTCCCGCATTTTCCTAACCACTAATCACTAACCACTAATCACTTTTTCTATATTTTCGCGCAACAAATATTTTTCACCCTAACAGAAGGTTAACAAAATGGCTAAAATCGCTAAAGTTTGGGCTCGTCAGATTCTGGATTCCCGTGGCAATCCGTCTCTCGAGGTCGATGTAACTCTTGACAACGGTATCGTTGGTCACGCTGCTGTTCCGAGCGGCGCTTCCACCGGTGAACGCGAAGCTTGCGAACTCCGCGACGGCGACAAGAAGACTTACTGCGGCAAGGGCACGCAGACTGCTGTCAAGAACGTGAACACCAAGATTGCCAAGAAGATTGTCGGCATGGATCCGTCCAAGCAGACCGAAGTCGACGACGCCATGATCGCTCTCGACGGCAACCGCATGCTCAAGAACACGCTCGGTGCAAACGCCATCCTCGGCGTTTCCATGGCTGTTTGCGTTGCTGCCGCTAAGGACGCTGGCCTTCCGCTCTACCAGTACATCGCCAAGCTCCATGGCACGACCAAGCTCACGCTCCCGTGCCCGATGTGCAACGTGATCAACGGCGGTGCCCACTCCTCCGCTCCGATCGACTTCCAGGAATTCATGATCGCCCCGGTTGGCGCCAAGACGTTCTCCAAGGGCCTCCAGATGGTCACCGAAATCTTCCACGCCCTCAAGTCCGTGCTGAAGAACGGTGGCTTCGACACCACCGTCGGTGACGAAGGTGGCTTTGCTCCGGGCGTTGCTATCAAGCCCGCCAAGAACAAGTTCGGTTACGAAATCAAGGACGTGATGACCCTCGAAAAGGCTCTCGCCGCCCTCAAGACCGCTACTGAAAAGGCCGGTTACAAGTTCGGTACCGACATCAAGATCGCTCTCGACGTTGCTTCTTCTGAATTCTGCGACAAGAACACCAAGAAGGGCAAGCCGGAAACCTACACCTTCAAGAAGAGCACCAAGAAGACTGTCAAGTCTGCCGACATGGT
>JAEERM010000138.1 GCA_016285835.1 Fibrobacter sp. | reverse complement strand
TCGCGAAGGGGATTGTCAAGCGCGATATCGTCGAGATTATCAGCGCGGGCACCGCGATGAGCGAATCGAACTTGAACGCGAAGGAGGCCAATTTCCTTTGCTCGTTCATCCCCGAAAAAGACGGCATTTCGTTTGCGATTGCCGACGTGACGACTGGCTACCTGGCGGCTTGCAAGAGCTCGCAGCAGGCGTTCGAATGCGAGTTTTGTCGCCGTATGCCCAAGGAAGTTGTGGTGCCCGAAGGGACCGTGATTCCCTCTGGCGTGATGGATTTGATCCGCTCCGAGAATATTCTGGTGACGGAACTGCCGGCTTTTTTGTTTGGCGAAGATGCCGCGAAGGACGTCTTGTTCTCGCATTTCAAGGTGGAGGCCCTGGACGGGCTCGGCCTTGACGGGCGCATTGCCGAAACGCAGGTGACGGGGGCCTTGCTCCAGTACCTGATGGACCAGAAGAAGTCCGAACTTTCGCATTTTACGAACCTCGAGATTCTGAATCTCGACGACTACATGACGCTCGACCCGAGTACGCTCAGAAACCTGGAACTGGTACGCCCGCTGAATGCCGACGACATCAGCAGCACGCTCTGTTACGTGCTCGACTTCACGGTGACGGCGATGGGCGGGCGAAACCTGAAGGACTGGGTGAGCCATCCGCTGATTTCGGTGGACCGCATCCGCGAACGCGAGGAAGCTGTCGAAGAACTGGTGAACAATCCGGTCGCGCTCGACGAACTCAAGGAATCGCTGACATCCATCCTCGACATGGAACGCCTGATGGGCCGTGTGGGGTCCGGACGCGCGAATGCCCGCGACTTGGCGGGCATGGGCCGTTCGCTTTCGCAGGCGTCCAAGGTGGCCGATGTGCTCGAGGGTTTGCGTTCTCCGATTTTTGAACCGATGCGAACGGCCCTCATTGCCGCCCGAGGCCGTGGCGAAGAACTTTTGAGCCAGTTTAACGATGATCTCCCGCTGACCGTACGCGAGGGCGGCATGATTCGCGCGGGTGCCAATGCGGAACTCGACGCGATGAACGCCGACATCAAGGACCGCCGTGAATGGATTGCTTCGCTCGAAGTCCGCGAGCGCGAACGCCTCGGAATCTCGAGCCTGAAGGTTGGCTACAACCGTGTGTTCGGCTACTACATCGAAGTGACCCGTGCCGCGATGGCGAAGGCCACGAGCCCGATTCCCGACGAATATATCCGTAAGCAGACGACGGTGAACGCCGAACGCTACATCACTCCCGAGATGAAGGAATGCGAATCCGTCATCAGCAACGCGGAAGTGAACATCCATGCGCTTGAATACAAGATTTTCTGCGAACTGCGCGAGCGCGTGAATAGCTGGCGTGCCGAACTGCAGGAAATTGCGAACGCGATTGCGCGTGTCGATACGCTTTACAGTTTTGCCCGTGCCGCGCGCAAGTACAACTACGTGCGTCCTGAAGTCTTTGAAGGTTCGGGGATTGAAATCAAGGGCGGGTTCCATCCGGTGATTGTCGCCGTGAATCCGGACCTGGACTTTATACCGAACGATGTCTCGCTTTCGCCCGAAGCGACGCGCCTCATGCTCATCACGGGGCCGAACATGGCCGGTAAATCGACTTACCTGCGCCAGACCGGCTTGATTGTGCTGATGGCGCAAATCGGCTGCTTCGTGCCTGCCGAAAGTGCCCGCATCGGCGTGGTGGACCGCATCTTTACGCGTGTGGGTGCGAGTGACCGCCTGAGCCGTGGCCTCTCGACGTTCATGGTCGAGATGATCGAGACGGCGAACATCTTGCGTAACGCGACAGCGCACAGCCTCGTGCTGCTCGACGAAATCGGCCGCGGGACGAGCACCTTCGACGGCCTTTCGATTGCCTGGGCGATTGTCGAAACTTTGCACGACGAACCGGCCCGCGCTGCGATCACGCTGTTCGCGACGCACTATCATGAACTGACCGGACTCGTGGATAGCCTGGAACATGCCGGGAACTACCAGGTGGCCGTCCAGGAAAAGGGCGACAAGCTCGTCTTTTTGCATAAGATTTTGGCGGGTGCCTGCGATTCAAGCTACGGCATACACGTGGCCGAGATGGCCGGGCTCCCGAACAATGTGTTGCGTCGTGCCCGCAAGATTTTGCTGCGCCTCGAAAAGCAGAAAATCGACCCGAGCGATGGAGCAACGCACAAGAAACTCATGGAAAAGCCGCAGGTCGATCTGTTCGCACCTCCCGACGAATCCACGCAGTTGCTCAAGGAAGAAATCCGTCGCCTCAAGCCCGAAGAAATGACCCCGCTCCAGGCGCTGCAATGCCTGACCGAACTGAAGGAGAACTATGGAAAATAGTGTGAAGTGTGTAGTGTGTAATGTGTAATGAAAATCACCTCACACCCCACACCTCACATTACCCCTAACCACTAATCACTAACCATTTCTCTCAAAACTCATAACTCAAAACTCAAAACTCAAAACTCATAACTCAAAACTCAAAACTCACATTACCCCTAACCACTAACCACTGTTTACTAACCACTGTTTACTAACCACTGTTTACTAACCACTGTTTACTAACCACTTCCCATGATCGACTTCGCCGCCTTACAAGATTTCGTCTACGAGAACCGAGTGTTCGATTCGAACATCCACGGTCTTGCGCATTGGCGGCAGGTGGAGTTCAACGGGGTGAGCCTTGCAAAAGTCACGCATGCGGACATCACGGTGGTACGCCTGTTCGCGCTCTTTCATGACAGCAAGCGCGAGGACGATGGTTACGATGGCGAACATGGCGAGCGCGGGGCGGAATTTGCCAAGCAGTGCTTCGAGGAAAAGCTCCTCGACATTACGCAGGAACAGTTCGAAAAACTCTACCACGCCTGCAAGTTCCATACAAAGGAACATTCTACGGGCGATGCGACCATAGACACTTGCTACGATGCCGACCGCCTGGATTTGGGTCGCGTCGGCTTTGAACTCAATCCGCACAAGATGGCGACCGCTGCGGGTGCAAAAATTGCCCGCAAATCTTTGACTGCGGGCGTTGATGTTTACGAAATGCGTGAATGGCTTAAGACCGTCATGCCGTAAGGCTTAGAGAGCCTTAAAGCAGCCAGTCGTTACGTCCCGTGAACTTGGATTCGTCTGCGATGACTTGGAATATGCAGCTCAGTTCGACGACTGCGTTCTTCGGGAGGCTCGAAACGCCGACGGCCGTGCGGGAATGGTAGCCGTTCCTTTCGAAAATCTTCACGGCGAGGTTGCTCGCCCCGTTCAGGATGGCCGCCTGTTCGTGGAAATCGGGGTCGGACTGGATAAAGCCCTGCATCTGCACCAGCTTGAGTGTTTCGCCGGGTTGCAACACGGAAATGGCTGCCGCGATGCTGTTGAGCAGGCAGAGCCCCGCTGCCCTAGCGGCCACTTCGGGAGACATGCTGGACGGAACGGACCCGACATACGATCCGAGATCGCCCTTGATGGAGGGAAGCTGTCCCGAAACATAAATGAGATTGTCGATACGGTTCGCGGGAACATACGACGCTAGGGGTTTCGGACAAGCAGGAAGGAAGAGTCCTAGTTCCTCGATTTTCTTTTGGATGTCCATCTTGTTCTCCAGTGAATGGTTTTGCCTTATTTCTTCCGGATTATTTTCGTGAAGCAAAAGATACAAAGTGCAGTAATTGCTGTCCACGAAGCAATCATGAAAATGAGCCCGCCAGCAGTGAATTCAGCGTCCATGCTAGTTCTCCTTTACGGCGCTGGCCGCGTTGTCGGTTTCGTCGGAATTGCCGACAGATACCTTCTTGATGTCTTTACTGCGGCCCTTTTCGGCGGGGCCGCCCTTGCGCCAGGCGTAGGCGATGGCCACGTTCAAAAGGACAAAGAGCAATAGCAGGAATCCGCGGAAGGCCCAGGTGAAGCCGACCTGCGGGAATGTATGCCCGAGGAAGGTGACGGTCGCGGCCGGGTCCACGTTGCTGAGCGTGATGAACGGGAGGCCGTCTGTCGCCGTGAACGATACGAGGAGCACGATCAGGTAGGCGGGGCACACGTAGAGGATGATGGGACGCAGCAGGCGCGGGAGCTTGATGAGGGCGCCGTCATTCATCGTAGCAAAAGCTTCGTTTTCGCCCGGCTCGATTTCCACTTCGGCAGGGAGGTCTCCGCAGGCCTGCGCGTTTTTCGCCTTGCGGCGCCCGAGCACCAGACTGAAGAGTATGGCCTGGATCATGCCGACGAACACGATGAGGTACGTACCGCCCCAGAAGTCGAGTTCGTCGACCGTGCCCGCGGCAAGCCCGAAGATGGCGGTGAGGCTACCGATGAACGTGATGGTGCTGACCGTGGTGACGGACTTTTTACGCGTGAACTTGAGGTCGTCTTCGCAGAAACTGATGAGCGGCTGGATGATGGAAATCGCGCTCGTGATGCCGGCGAAGAACAGCATGGCGAACCAGACCGTCTGTAGGAATCCGCCGAACGGGAGCGTGCCGAACACGTAGGGCATCGTCTGGAATCCGAGCCCGAAGGTGCCGAGCTTCGCGCATTCCTCGATGTTCGCGCCCGCGATGAGAACCGCCATCGGTATGACGACCGTACCGCCGATAATCACTTCGGCAAAGCCGTTCGTGGCGCTAGCCGTGAGCGAAGAAAGCACGAGGTCTTCTTTCGGTTTAAGGTAGCTCGCGTAGCAGAAGATGATGGCCATGCCTAGGCTCATGGTGAAGAACACCTGGCCCGCCGCCGCCATCCAGACCTTGGGGCTCGCGAGTTCGGAGAGGTCCGGGTTCCACATGAACGCGAGGCCCTTGCCGATTCCCGGGAGCGTAAGCACGCGCGCCACCAGCACGAGACCCAAAATAAGGAGGATGGGCATGCAAATCTTGTTGGCGCGCTCAATGCCTTTGCGCACGCCGAACGAAAGCACGACCATGTTCGCGGCGAATGTCACGAGGAAGAAGATGATGGCGACGGGGATGCCGCCGACGCACGTCTTGAGCATGATGTAGTTGCCGAAGAACTCCGTCATTTTTTCGGGGCCCTGCGCAACGACTTCCATCAGCGTGCCTGTGGCCGAATAGAAAGCAAACGCGAGAATCCACGACTGGATGAAGCCGTAGTAGAAGATGATGAAGATGGGTGGTAGTAACCCGAGGGAACCGAGGTACTTTGCCCAGGGTTTCTTCTTGTGGAAGATGATGTGGTAGGTACTCGGAGAAGTGCCGTAGTTGTGGTAGCCGGCGTAGCGTCCGAGTGTCCATTCGATCCACGCGAGGGGAATCCCGAGGAATACGAATGCGATGAGGTAGGGGATGATGAACGCACCGCCGCCATTAGTTGCCGCCTGGACAGGGAAGCGCAAAAAATTGCCGAGGCCGACTGCCGAGCCGGCAACAGCCAAGATGACTCCTATTTTGGAGCCCCAGTTTTCACGATTGTTTTGCATGCCTTAAAGTTAAGACAATCTTTTGTGCGTGGCAACCGATATCGCTGCATAAAAGCCGAATGATAACCTAAACTCCTAACCACGATTTGCTAAATTTGCCCCCGTCAGGGCCTATCATCCAGGTAGGTTCCTAGTCCGGCACGCCAAAGCGCCTGCCGATAAAGGATTATAAAATGGCAAAGAAAGTTCAGGATGCCCTCAAGGACATCATCTCCCTCTGCAAGCGCCGCGGTTTCATTTTCCCCGGCTCCGAAATTTACGACGGCCTCGCCAACACTTGGGACTACGGTCCGTATGGCGTGGAACTGAAGCGCAACATCAAGAACCTCTGGTGGAAGAAGTTCGTGACGAGCCGCCAGGACGTGCTCGGTCTCGACAGCTCTATTCTTTTGAACCCCCGCGTTTGGAAGGCTTCTGGCCACGTGGGCAACTTCTCTGACCCGCTGGTCGACTGCCTCGCTTGCCACGAACGTTTCCGTGCCGACCAAC
>JAEERM010000137.1 GCA_016285835.1 Fibrobacter sp. | reverse complement strand
TTACGGGCGGACAATCCCGAAGCCTGCGCATGGGACGGCAAATATCGGCTACTATACGAGTTCGCAGACTGTGATGGCAGAAGCGGTGATGAAACTTTTCGACCGCATCGTGGACCCGAAACTGACTGTGCGCCGTTTGAACCTTGTGGCAGCGGACATCGTGGATGCAAGTTACGAGCAGTACGATCTGTTTACCGATGTGCAGAAACAGCAACGCGAAAAGAAGCGCCTGAAGGCAGAACTCTTCATCAAGAAACGGTTCGGCAAGAACGCCATCGTGAAGGGCATGGATTTGCAGGAAGGAGCCACGACCATTGAGAGGAACGGACAAATTGGGGGACACCGTGCTTGAAAGAGTGATTAGTGGTTGGTGGTTAGGAAAAATATTTCTTCCATAGATTTGTATAATTCCTAATCATCAACCACTGTTTACTAACCACTGTTTACTAACCACTTCTCTATGCCTCAGGACGTTTATAAAGACATCATCAATTTGCCGTATCCGCGGGATGATTGGAACTTCCTCATGAAGCATCCGCGCATGAGCATGGAAGACCGTGCGAAGATTTTCCACCCGTTCGCAGCGCTCCGTGGGCATGCAGAAGCGCTTGACGCGACGGCTGAACGCAAGCAGAATGCCGTTGAGAACGAATTTACCTTGGACGAGAATTACTAAATTGATTTTGTCAAACCTTAACCCGAGGTGACTATGAGTGTTGATGAAGAACGTTTCCGCGAACTCCAGCTCAAGGACCAGGAGCACGATGCGCGCCTGGACAAGCAGAAGGCAAAGGACGACGAACAGGAATTCAAACTCAGAGTCCAAGTGGCGAAGGATGCCGAGCACGATTTTCGACTGAATTCCGTAGACGTAAAGAATGTGGAACAGGACACGGAGCTGCGTCGCCAGCGCGTGAAGGACAACGAACATGATTCCCGTCTGGACCGTTTGGAAAAGCTCTGCGCCGATTTGGCGGCCCGTGTTGCGGCTCTGGAATCGCAGGTAAACAAGTAGAACATTCAATTCTGGTTAATTGGAGTTATAAAAATGGGTATTCTCAAAAGTTTTTGCAAGGCCTTGCCCTTGGCCGTGCTGGTTGGTTCTGTATCGTTTGCTTTCGCCGAAGACGAATGTATGGATGCAAGTTTTGGCAAGATGGTACGAACGAACAACAAGTACATCGTTTGTGATCCGGAATTGAATGCTTGGCGTGACGCGTCGATGACGGAATCGTCCATCCAGAAGTCGTGTACGAAAAAGAACCTGAATGAAAAGGTCTCTCTCAAGAATATTTCTCTGGTGTGTTCGGATGACGGCTGGGAAGGATCTTTCGTAGATAGCCGCGACAACCGCAAGTATGCAGTCACGGTTATTGACCAACAGATTTGGATGAAGGAAAACTTGGATTACGAGAAGATGTTCGGCATCAACTGCAAACAGTGCGATGGCTACCACATTTACGATTTTGGCGACGCCCAGAAGGTTTGCCCGAAGGGTTGGCGCCTCCCGAGCATCGATGAATGGGATTTTATCTCGAAGAACGGCGGAATCATGAACGTTGCAACCACTGGCGCGTTCTGGAGTTCTACGAAGGTCAAAGAATCTACCGCTATCAAGCAGGGGTACGCCGCCGATATCCGCTGGAAGTGGGTGGAAGGCGAAGTCGACAAGGTGCAGAAGTTCTTCGTGCTCCAGCAGCCGCTTCCGCGTAAAAACGGTTACCCTGTGCGTTGCATGACGGACAAGTAATCCTATGAAAAATCTTCTTGTGCTTTTTATGGCGCTTTGTGTTGCATCGCCTGTGTTTGCAGCAAAGGGCAAGCATGCCACGAAGGCCCGCCCTGCGGAATTCAAGGATCCTCGCGATAAGCAGAGTTACCGCCTTGTAAAGATTGATGGCCGGGAATGGTTTGGCGATAACCTGAATTTCAAGGCCGAAAACAGCTACTGCTACGACGACAGCGATGACAACTGCATGGCCTATGGCCGGCTTTATACATGGGATGCTGCGAAAAAGGCTTGCCCGGCAGGGTTCCGCTTACCGAATCAGGAAGATTTCGAGAGTTTGTGGACTGCCGCCGGTGCCGATTTCAATGCGGCCTACCTTTTGAAGACAACATACGGTTGGAAGGGCGAAACGAACGGAAACGATACGCTCAAGTTCAGCGCCATGCCTGCAGGGAACCGTTTTGACGACGAAACTTATGGCAATATGAGCAAGTTCGCCTTTTTCTGGAGTGATTACGCAGAAGAAGGGTCCGGCGATGCCCGCGTGTGGTTCATGACCAACAAATCTATGGGCTTCAGCTATTCTGCCAAGCCCAAGATTTTTGGATTTTCTGTGCGTTGCGTCCGTTAGGAGTTACTTCTTGTAAGACCAGTCTCCCGTCTTGGTATGGAAAACGATTTTTTCGTTTCTCATGAAGGCGGTCGCGGAACGCTGGGTTTCCATATTTGTCGGTTTATTCTTCAGCTTGAGAACCTTATTCACCTTGACACAGAGCTCTTCGGTGGAAATTTTCTTGCCATAGGTGTAGAGAATCCTTTGTGCGATATCTCCCTTCGATTTGAGTTTGCCGATGGGGACCGTGAAACAATTACCAACCTTTTCGATATAACTCAGGTTGCTCAGGAGGTGAATCAGTTTTTCGTCGTCCAGTTTTTTGAATCCGCGCTTGGCCAGCCCCTTTGATATTGTCGCAATGTCGACAGGGATGACTTCGTTTTGCAAAATTTCGTAGGAGCAATCGGCGATGGCTTTGATAAGGTGGGCCGTTGCGCTACTATTGGTGACGAAGATGTCGAAACCTTTGGGCTGCCCGTAGCGTTTCAGGTCGCGGACCTTGTAACCGGAGGCGCGGCAGAGCAGGCGTGAGACAAAGCGCTCCTCGTCGGTAATTTCCTTGATGTTGAGGCTGAATTGGCGCAGAACATCGTTTGCGGCGAGGAACGTGTGTTTTTTGATAAGTTCACGTGCATTGTTCAACTGCACTATGGCTTGCCCGTCGATTCTCGGCATGTCGGGGATGTTTTTGCCGGTCAGGTAGGCCGCAATTTTTTGTGTATAGCGGATTTTGTGAAGGTTCTCGTCTGGAACAATAGCCTTGAGCCCTTTCACATACATGGATAAAACGTTTTGCTTGCGCTCGCTTTCGTGGCTCCTGTAGTATTCCTTGGTGTCTTTTATCCAGGAGCGGAGTTCAGAAATAGCGACATGCTTGCTGCGCAAAATATCCTGCAACTCCTTCATCTTTTTTTGCAGGACCTTCATGTTGTTGATGTGGAGTTTTGCGAAGGCGATGCTCAAAGCGGCGTTGCAGGGGTACAAGAATTTTGTCTTTTTGCGGGCGACGAGTTCGTCGACATCCCTTCGGATGATGTTGAACTGGCTCTGGATGGAGGCCAGGTGTTTTGCCTTGAGGGATTCGGGAATGTCCTTGATTCCGAGAACCTTCATGTACTTGATGAGTTCGTCGATGCGCTTGTTGCCGAAATATTCCGCCTTGGTGAGTTCTTTATAATTCTTCTGCAAATCTTCGACGGAATAAATGTTGGCCTTAATAAAGGCCTTGGTCAGCAGCTTGGAAGGCGGCGGCGAAAAAGAAAATTTCTTTTTTGTCTGTACACTGTCATTACGATGTGTAGACGAGCCCTCAGGCAACTTGATCCCCTCTCGTTGCATGTAATCTAATAGCGCGGCAACAAAAATCCCGCCAAAACCTAGGCCATTTATCAACCGATTGTAGTTCTTTTGCAAATCCTCGACGGTTCTGATGTTGGCCTTTTTGAATTTGTTAACCAGTTTCGTTGGTATGTTTTGCAATTCCATAAAAGTTCCATTACGTTACACCCCAAAAACAATATAGCAAACTCCTATAAGCGAAAAAGTAGTCTGCAAAGAAAGTTTTACAAACTATTTTTTGGAAATATGCTTTTTCTTGAAAAAATGGCCAAAATGCAAGATTTTGACGGATTTTAGATAAATTATTTTTTCCGTATTAATTTGTTGCTTTTGTTCTAAATTGGGTTCTGGTGCCCTATGTGGGCTGTGAAGGAAACATAATTCCCAAAGAAATCTATTTTTAAAGCATGTCGCAGCCGATACGGAATATTGCCATTTTGGCCCACGTAGATGCCGGAAAGACGACTCTTTCCGAGCGTATCTTGTTTGCGGCGGGGGAGGTGCGCCGACCCGGCCGCGTCGAAGACGGCCTGGCGACGATGGACTACATGCCCGAAGAAAAGGAACGTGGCATTACTATCGAGAGCGGCGTGGCGCATTTCGAATGGAAGGATTCCTGGTTCAACTTTATCGATACGCCGGGGCATGTGGATTTTGGAGCCGAGGTCGACATGGCGCTCTCGGCTGTGGAGGGCGCCGTCCTGGTGGTGAGTGCCGCGAGCGGCGTGGAAACCCAGACAATCGCTGCATTCAAGAAGTTGCGCGAGGCGGGGGTGCGGACAATCCTGTTTGTGAACAAGCTAGACAATCCCGACTATTCGCTCGACGACACCCTGATTAATATTGAAGAAATCCTGGGCGTACGCCCGGTGTTGATGACGCTTCCGCAGTATGAGAATGGCCGCATGACGGGCGTTCTCGATGTGCTCAGCCAGAGTCGCCTCACTCATTCCGACACGGGCGAGGAGGTGGTCGACGATAGCTGGAATGTAGAAGATGGGTGGGACGGATCCCGCGAGCTCAAGCAGCATTACGCCGAGGCCGTGGAATTTGCGAGCAATTTCGATGACGAAGTTTTGAAACTTGCCATGGATGGCAAGCGGGTTCTGCCCAAGATGCTCCTGCGGGGCCTCAAGGCGCTGGCCAACAGCGACGATTACGCGCTTTGCTATGCAGGCTCTGCGATGGAAGGCTTTGGCGTGAGGAGCCTCGTAACTGCTTTGACTTTCTTCTTGCCCGATGTCCCCGAATTTAACGAGGGAGAACTCGGCCAGGTTATCCGTTTGCGGCATTTCAAGGGTGTTGGCGAGATATCCCTTTTCCGCAGCCATACCGACATGGAACGCAAGGCATGGCCTGCAGGTTTTGAGTTTTCGCGTCTCAAGGCGAATTTGTTGCAACCTGTCGACGAAATCCGTTCGGGGGATATTTACGCCATGCGCACCCCGTTCGAAACGGAACTTGGACAAATCCTCAAAGTGACGCCCGAAGGGCGGAGCGACCTCATACCTCAAAGCGACCAGGGGGAGCGACCTCATGCCTCAATCCGCGACAAATACCAGCCTCTGCTGCAGACGCGCGTGGAATGCCTCGGCTCCGAAGACTACCATCATGTGGAAAAGAGCCTGAATACACTCAGCCGCATGGACCCGAGTTTCCGCGCACAAAAAGACGATGGCGGTTTTTGGTACTTGCATACCGTGGGCGAGGTGCAGCTGGATGTGTTGCTGGCCCGCCTCAAGCGTGAATTTGGCTGCGAAGTGCGAGCCGGTAGTCCCAAAGTCCGCTGGCAGGAACGCTTGTGCCGTGATGTTGGCCCTGTCGAGAATACCTTCCAACTCGGCCCGCACAAGATTTCGATTAAACTTTCTGCGACCCCGCTTGACAGCGACGCACATGATATCCGCCTTTCTGCTGAATTTTTGGAGACCGCTCCCCGTGAAATCCTGGCTGGCGTGCGTTCCGCACTGTTGGAATCAACCGAAGTGGGAATTTTGGGCAAGGGCCCGCTCGTGGGCGTGCGATTCGAAGTCCACGAATTTACATGGACCGAAGGGGCGCTCCCGCCCATGATCAAGAAGGCGTGCGCCGATGCCGTGACTAAACTGATAAAACCGGCCGATGTGCAACTGTATGAACCCATTATGGAACTTTCTCTGGAATGTCCGGTGAATTTTGCCGGGCTCGTCACTGGCGACATCCAGGCCCGCGACGGCAAGGTGAAGGAAATTGGCGGCGACGGCAAGACGCACTTTTTGAAAGCCGA
>JAEERM010000136.1 GCA_016285835.1 Fibrobacter sp. | reverse complement strand
ACCAGTACGCCAAGGACAACGGTTTTGACCTTGTGATTTACGATACGGCAGGCCGTTTGCAGATTGACGAAGAGTTGATGCAGGAACTCGAAAAGGCACGCGATGCCGTGCACCCGGACGAAATTTTGTTCGTCGCCGACGCCATGATTGGTCAGGAAGCGGTGAACGTTGCCGAAACCTTCTGGAACCGTCTGAACTTCACGGGCGTCTGCCTCTCCAAGATGGACGGCGATACCCGCGGCGGTGCAGCGCTCAGCATCAAGAAGATGACGGGCGTGCCTATATGCTTTATCGGTGTCGGCGAAAAGCTCCCCGAAATTGAACTGTTCCACCCAGACCGCATGGCAAGCCGCATTCTCGGCATGGGCGACGTGGTCAGCCTCGTGGAAAAGGCGCAGCAGGTCATCGACGAAAAGGACGCCAAGGACCTCAAGAAAAAGATTCTCAACAACACGTTCGACTTGAACGACTTCCTGAAGCAGCTCCGCACCATCAAGAAGCTCGGCCGCATCAAGGACATTTTGAGCCTCATTCCGGGCTTAAACAAGCTCCCGCTCGACCAGATTGACGAAAAGCAGCTCGTCTATGTGGAAGCGGTGCTCAGTTCCATGACGCCGAAGGAACGCCGTAAGCCGCAAATTATCGACGGCAGCCGCAAGGCCCGTATCGCAAAAGGTTCCGGCACGGATGCCGCCCGCGTGAACGCGGTGCTCAAGCAGTACGAAGGCATGAAGGAAATGTTCAAGAAGGTCGGCGCTTTCGCGAAAAAGCAAAATAACGGCGGAACCGTAGGCTCCAACTACACCCCGCCTAAAGTTAAAAAGAAGCGCAAATAACCCATTTTATTCTTAAGAACAAATTTTCCTCTTCGCAAATTCTGACCGCGAAGAGGATTTTTTTATTCAGGCACAACCAAACTAACATCAGCTGTTGCACATAGCAGTTTTTTATTATATATTTGTAACATTCCATCAAGGAGAGTTTATATGTCCAAACTTCATGTTTTTCGTAAGGGGCAGATGGTAGCCATATCGGCGCTTTTTGCCATAACCTTTGGATTGTTCGGCTGCGGAGACGATTCCAGCAGCGACGGGGGTTCTCCCAAACAGGAATCAACCTGTACCGTTTCCAAGACATCATCATCAGTAACCGTGAAGATGTCCGACGAAGGCGTCAACACAACCATCATTTTCGCTTTCAACAAAAGTGGCAAAATGGTTTCTGAGACCCAGATTATAACCATGCCCGAAGAATCCAACGCCACAGCAAAAGCTTCTTGCAAGGCCATGGACCAGGACGAAGACGGCGTGGAAGTCGAATTCGAAGATGGAGCCTGCACCATCACCACGGCAAAAGACCTTTCCGAAACCTTGGATAATACATACAAAGCTCAAAAAGCCCTTTGCGAAGACTACTCCAACGGCAAGGAATCTTCTGATAAAGAATCCGAAGAAAAGGATGGGCCGTCCAAGACTATTTCTAGCCTGACAAAGCTTTACTCAACCAAATGTGAAAAGTCCAATGCCAATGAAATCGTTGCCGTAAAGGACGAAAGCACCGACTACATCTGCGCAAAAATTGATTTAGCCGGTGTAGCGACCTATATGTGGGCCCCCGCTGTTGACGAAATTGGAGACATGCCCAAGTGCACCAAGAAATGGGCAACGGCCAACCCCAAGCTGATTTATGCCTACGATACATCCGACGAAAAATTCTACACCTGTTCCGAAGACGAAGATTCGAAATGGACATGGACTGCCTTGAAAGTCAGCGAGAAGAAAAACAAAGACAGCGAAGAAAAAGAAGGCAAAGATGGCGAAGAAGAGGGCGATGACGAAGGAGATGATGAAGGCGACGATGAAGGCGACGATGAAGGAGACGACGAAGGAGGCAGCGAAGGTGACGACGAAGGAGATGATGAAGGAGATAATTCTTCCTCCAGTTCCAAGGCGAAGTCATCGTCCAGTGCGGCCACCGAAAAATCCGTGACGTTCAAGGATGACGTAATCTGGGAACCGGCTTATGCATCCCGCGCCCGCACCTTCTTCAACACGGTAGGCGAAGACAACTTCCTCGAAGACAACGAAGTGACAGGAGACAGCTCCGGATGGTGGTTCAAGTACCTGGATGATGCTGACAACGGAACGTCCACGGCTGTTGGCAAGTTCACGAATGCAGCTCTCAACCTGAGTATCACGCTGAATTACAAGGGATGGCACCTTGATGGCACCTCCGCAGAAGGCTTTCTCGCCCCCGATCCTTATCCTTATGCGGGATTCGGTTTCAGCTGGTCGCCCAATGGAGAAGCAGAATCTGTAGACCTGTCTGACTGGGAAGGCATTTGCATGACCTATGACGCAACGGACTACTTTGAGGTAGCATTCCAGGCCGAAGGCGACGGAGGACTCTCCTATTATTACCTGGCCTCCCCGAGTTCGTCCGCCAAAACGGTAAACATCGCATTCAGTGCGCTGGACCGTTCCATATACGCAAAAACGGACTTGACCAAGGCTGAAGCCTTAAAGCATGCCACCAGTTTCCAGATCAAATACACTAACGATGAAACAGAAGGCATTTCGTATTACTGCAACAGGCTGTATGGTGATACCGCAGCAAGGTGCAACTCCGCAAGCATCTCTGCATCCAACACCATCAACATTTACAAGATTGGCAAATACGGAACCTGCAGCGGAGTCAGCACGACCCTGTAATCGTCAGGGTCCGCCCTAGTTTGCTTACATCTGTATACAGAATTTTTGAAACGTCCCCTAGTCTCTGACCGGGGGCGTTTCTAATATTGAAGCGCATGCAAGTCAAGGACCGTTCCCTACTGAGCCTTTCGTGGCCCCTGTTCATCACCTTCGGCATCGGCACCATCCAGCCGATGATGGACAGCTGGTTCCTGTCGCGCACCTCCGAAACAGCGGCGGCGGGCGTGGGGGCACTCATGCCCATCCTGGGCGCCCTCTTCATGGCCATTCTGGCGTTCTCCCAGGCCGGGGCGAGCATCGCCTCCCAGTTCATTGGCGCAGAACGCCCCCGGCAAGCGGCCACCACACAGACCATGGTCCTCATCGGAAGCCTGCTCCTCGGCGTCGCCATAACGCTCGTCATCGTTCCGCTTGCCGACAACATTGTGAACTGGATGGGACTTTCCGGCGATGCCGCCCTCCACGCCCGCGACTTTTTGCACGTGGTCTCCATCGGTTTTGCCTTCCGGGCATTGCAATCGTCACTCACTGCGCTTATCGCCATGCACGGGCTCACCATCTGGAACCTCTTCGGCAACATCATCACCATTATCTCGAACGCTACGATGAACGTCGTGTTCCTGAACGGCTATCTCGGCCTCCCGAAAATGGGCGTAAAGGGAGTCGCTCTCGCAACGATGCTCTCGTGGCTCATCGCCTCGACAATCCTTTTTCTCGTACACCATTTCAAAATCCACCACAAAATCCGTAGCACCGACTTCAAGCGTTCCCGCATCATCCTGCCCGACTGGATACGCATCGGGTTCCCTGCCGCTGTCGAACCAGTAAGTTTCCAATTTTTCCAAGTCGTGCTCACCGCCCTTGTCGTCCACTTGGGAATCACGGCCATGACGGCTCGCATTTTCAGTGCAAACTTCGCAATGCTCGCTGTCATCTTCAGCGTGGGCCTCGGCAGCGGGAACCAAATTTTGGTAGCGCACCTTGTCGGTGCCCACGATTTCGCGAAGGCAAACCGACGGTTGCACCAAAGCTTGATTGCCGGGAGCGCAAGCGGGTTCGTAATCGCCATTACCGTTGCCCTCTTGGGTGAACACTTGCTCCATTTCTACACGGCCGACCCCGAAGTCATAAGACTGGGCAGGCTCTGCCTCTGGTGCGACGTGGCCCTCCAGCCCTTCAAGGCCGCAAACATGGTCATCACCTCGGCGCTCCGGGCCTCGGGCGATTCCAAGTTCCCCGCCATTGTGGGGTCTTCCATGATGTGGACCTGCGGTCTGGGTACAGCGCTGCTGCTCGCCTTCGTATTGGATCTCGGGCTCGTAGGTATCTGGCTGGGCATGGCCGCCGACGAATTTTACCGTTCCATCGTCAACTACATCCGTTGGCGCGGCGGAAAATGGAAGAAATCCGGCGTCGTCTAGCGCAAACGTCCTAGGCTTCGCACTCTAAAAAACGGCTTTTTCTATTAAATTTCGCCAATTTTCAGCATTTCTCTAATTAGTTTATCTATAAAGGACGGAAAAATTTTACATTCCGTCCTTTACGCACAAGATTTTAATTGCTATATTTGGCCAAAAATGAACAACACCCCCGATTTTCGGGGAAAACCCAAAAAGAGGTTAAAATGGCAACCGTTATCCGTCTCGCTCGTTTCGGCAAGCGTCACAACCCCATCTACCGCGCCGTGGTTATCGACAACCGTAAGGCTCGCGACGATAGCTTTATCGAACAGGTGGGTTTCTACAACCCGAACACGAAGGTGCCCGAGATCCGCTTCGATCAGGAAAAGGTTCTGAAGTGGCTCAAGACCGGCGCTCAGCCGTCTGACACCGTCCGCAACCTCCTCAAGAAGGCCGGCATCATGGAACTCTTCCACGAAATCCGCGCTGGCCGCTCTATCGAAGGCAAGGTCGCTACTCCGCGTGCCGAAAAGGCCAAGAAGGCTAAGCTCGGTCCTAAGGCTCTCGCCAAGATCGAAGCTGAAAAGGCCGCCAAGGAAGCCGCTGCTGCTGAAGCTGCTGCCGCCGCCGCTGCCGCTGAAGCCCCGGCCGAAGCCGCTGCTGAAGCTCCTGCCGAAGCATAACTTCAATTCTTTGAAAAGGTCCTGTGCCCCCGCACGGGACTTTTTTTATCTAATTACCAACCATCCAAATCATGTCTGATTCTCCCGAATTCATCACCGTCTGCCAGCTCATGCGCACGCATGGCGTCAAGGGCCATATCAAGGCGATGCCACTGACCCACGACATCACGCGCCACAAGAGCCTCAAGGCCGTGGCCGTGAAAAAGACGAACGGAGAAATCCTGGACCTCGAAATCGAGGAATCTAGGCAGGCCGGCAATCTCTGGCTGCTGAAGTTCAAGGGAATCGACACCCCCGAAGCAGCGAAGTTCCTGGTGAATGCCGACGTGATGATTCCGGAATCGGAAAGACTCCCCGCACCCGAGGGCGAATACTACATCGACGACCTTGTCGGTTTCCGCGTCAAGACGGAAGACGGGCGCGAAGTCGGCGAAGTGCTCGAAGTGCAGGAACTCATGACGGTCGACGCGTTCCATATCCAGTTCGACCCGGACATGCAGCAGGAATTCAGCAAGAAATCCATCCTCGCCCCGTGGATAGACGATTGCGTCAAGGAAGTCGACGACCAGGGCCGGTTCATTGTCTGCGATGCGGACTACCTCAAGTCCCTGTGCCCGGAGGAAAGATGATTATCGATTGCATCACCATCTTTCCCGAAATGTTTGCGCCCATGAAGAGTTCCATTATGGGGCGGGCACAAGCCAAGGGCCTGTTCGAGTTCAACACCGTCTATCTCCGCGACTTCGCCATCAACGACTACGGTCAGGTGGACGACGTTCCCTACGGGGGCGAACCGGGCATGGTGCTCCGGCCGGAACCGCTGGCCAAGGCCATCCGTAGCACGGGAGTCAAGGAAGACGGCGGAAAGGTCATCTACCTTACAGCCGACGGTGTCCCCCTCACCCACGCGATTGCGCAGGAACTTTCCAAGGAAAACCACCTGGTGCTCGTCTGCGGGCACTACAAGGGAATCGACGAGCGCATCCGTCAGTCCGAGGTCGACATGGAGATTTCCATAGGCGATTTCGTCGTGAGCGGGGGCGAACTGCCCGCCATGATCCTCACGGACGCGGTCGTCCGGCTTGTGGATGGTGCCCTCGGCCACAAGGAAAGTGGCGAGACGGACTCGTTCGCCCAGGGCGTACTGGGATGGCCGGTCTACACCCGACCCGAGGAATTTGAGGGAAAAAAGGTGCCCGAAGTGCTGCTTTCGGGCCATCACAAGAACATTTCCG
>JAEERM010000039.1 GCA_016285835.1 Fibrobacter sp. | reverse complement strand
TTCACAAACAAACAATGTACGACAGAAGAAAGGACGCAGTAAACGCCCCAATACTTTCACGATGACGATATCCGGCCCTAAAGGGAACGAGATTGCAGTGCTTTTGTTCGGTAACATGGTCCCCGTTAGCGAGAGCCTAATCGATACATGCGTCATCAATAGCGAAATGCTCAAAGACGAATGGATTTTCGTTCGAAAGAATCTTGACTCCATTGTCGAAAAGGCCCAGAAAGTGTATCGGAGCCGCACTGAAGGAAAGAACGATTTTGCAAACCTCTGGTGTTGCGACTTCAAGAAGTTGGAAGCCCTTTTATCTGAATGGTTACAAGTCGATCATTCCGAGGTTCAATCCGCCATAACCGAAGCAAATGAAATCGCCTCAGGCAAACGCGAGACGAAAGCCTATAAGAACGCCAATGAAATGATTAGGGATATTTTGAAGGGGAGATAAAGGCATAGTTTTCTCCGAACTTACAATTCTTTGGTGGCATTTTTGGTGACAAAAAAAGGCATTCCGTAAGGAACGCCTTTAATGCTTTTGGATCCTATCGCATCCTCACGGACGCTCCAGGATGACACTTTGATGCAAAGGCCCTTCGGCTGGTTCGACAGGCTCACCAACCTTACTCAGGGACCTTTTACTTCACCACGATATTCACGAGCTTGCCCGGAACCACGATGGACTTCACGACGGTCTTGCCGTTCATGAACTCTTTAACGCGGTCGTTGTCCATGGCGAGCTTTTCGAGGGCGGCCTTGTCCATGTCCTTGGCAACAGATGCCTTGGCGCGGACCTTGCCGTTCACCTGGAACACGACTTCCACGGTGTTTTCCACGGCCTTGGAGTGGTCGGCTTCGGGCCAGGCGACGTTCGTGAGCGATTCGTTGTGGCCGAGGACGCTCCACATTTCTTCGGCGATATGCGGGGCAAACGGATGCAGCAACTTGACGAACGTTTCGCACGGTTCGCGGTAGCGCTTGTCCATCTTCATCATTTCGTTGTTGAAGATCATCAGCTGGCTAATCGCGGTGTTGAAGCTCATGTTCTCGATGTCGCTCGTGACCTTGATGACGGTCTGGTGCATCACCTTTTCGATTGCTTCCGGAGCGGTTTCATCAACGAACACCGGGGCTTCATCGCTGTCGCCCACGACAGAGCGCCAAGCGCGGCCGAGGAAGCGGTTCATGCCTTCGATGCCCTTGGTCTGCCACGGCTTCACGGCATCCAGCGGGCCCATGAACATTTCGTACAAACGAAGACTGTCGGCACCGTAGTCGCGAACAACGTCATCGGGGTTCACGACATTCTTCAAAGACTTACTCATCTTCGCCACGATCTGCTTGAGCTCGATGTCGGTTCCCTTCTTGAAGAACTTTCCGTTCTTCTCTTCGACTTCGTCAGTCGGGACCTTGGAGCCAGCGGCGTCTTCGTAAGCGAAGGCGAGAATCATGCCCTGGTTGAAGAGTTTCTGGAACGGTTCGTCGGTAGAGACGAGACCGAGGTCGAACAGGACCTTGTGCCAGAAACGGCTGTAGAGCAGGTGGAGCACGGCGTGTTCGGCACCGCCCACGTAGAGGTCCACGGGCATCCAGTACTTTTCGAGTTCCTTTGCAACAAATGCGTCGCCGTTGCAGGCGTCGATGTAGCGCAGGTAATACCAGCAGGAACCAGCCCACTGCGGCATGGTGTTCGTCTCGCGGATTCCCTTGCGGCCGTTCTTGTCGGTCACCTGGAGCCATTCGGTGGCGTTTGCGAGCGGGGACTGTCCGCCGTCACCCGGCTTGTAGTCCTTGAGTTCCGGCAACAGCACCGGAAGTTCGGCGTCATCGACGGTAGAGATTTCGCCATCTTCCCAGTGGATAATCGGGAACGGTTCGCCCCAGTAGCGCTGACGGCTGAAGAGCCAGTCGCGGAGCTTGTAGTTCACGGTGGCCTTGCCGATCTTGTTAGCTTCAAGCCATTCGATGACCTTTGCGATGCCCTGCTTCTTGTTGAGGCCGTTCAGGCAGAGGGTTGCATTTTCGCTGTTGATGTAGGTGCCGTCGGCAGCCCAGCAGGCTTCGCCCTTGAGCACGAGAGGCTTCACGTCTTCGGGGCAGCTTGCATCGGGTTCCATGATGCAAATGACGGGCAGGTTAAACTTCTTCGCAAAGTCGAAGTCACGGGTATCGTGAGCAGGCACAGCCATGATGGCGCCCGTGCCGTAGCCGGTCAGAACGTAGTCGGCGACCCACACCGGAATCTTGGTGCCGGTGAGCGGGTTCACGGCGTAGCTACCGGTAAACACGCCGGTCTTTTCCTTCGCAAGTTCGGTACGGTCGAGATCGCTCTTCAAGGCAGCGGCGTGCACGTATTCTTCCACGGCGGCCTTCTGTTCGGCGGTCGTGAGTTCCGGCACCATCGCGTGTTCCGGGGCAACGACCATGTAGGTGGCACCGAACAGCGTATCGCAACGGGTGGTATAGACGCGGAGCTTCTTTTCGGTCGGCTTGCCGTTAGCGTCGGCAATCGGGAAGTCCACTTCGGCACCGAAGCTCTTGCCAATCCAGTTCTTTTGCATGTCCTTCACGCCCTGGGGCCAGTCGAGCTTGTCGAGGCCCTTCAGCAGGCGGTCGCCATACAGCGGGATGCGCATGAGCCACTGCTTGAGGTTACGGCGTTCCACTTCCTTGGTGCCGCACTTTTCGTGAGAACCGTCGTTCAAGACTTCTTCATTGGCGCACACAATCTTGCAGTGCTTGCACCACCACACCTGAGCGTCGGCGTAGTAAGCGAGACGCTTAGAGTCCTTGTACTTGCGGACTTCGGCGGCACCCTTGGCTTCCACTTCGGCCGGAATCGGGAGTTCTTCGATGGGGCGGCCCTTCTGCTGGTCTTCATCGAACCAGGTGCCGTAAAGGCGCTTGAAAATCCACTGCGTCCACTTGTAGTACTTCGGGTCAGTGGTGTTGACTTCCTTGTTCCAGTCGTAGCTTAAGCCGAGGCGCTTGATCTGGCGGCGGAAATTGTCGCAGTTCTTCTTGGTCGTGATGGCCGGATGCGTACCGGTCTGGATGGCGTACTGTTCAGCGGGGAGGCCGAAAGCGTCCCAACCCATCGGGTGGAGCACGTTGAAACCGCGGCTGCGCTTGTAGCGGCAGATGATGTCCGTGGCGGTGTAACCTTCGGGGTGGCCCACATGGAGGCCGGCGCCACTGGGGTACGGGAACATGTCCAGGCAGTAATACTTGGGCTTGGACTTATCTTCGCCCGTCTTGAAAGTTTGATGTTCTTCCCAGTAGGCTTGCCACTTGGTTTCGATCTCTTGCGGATTGTACTTTGCCATAATAGTCCTCAGCAGTGAGCAGTGAGCAATGAGCGCAATCTCAAAGCTCATAGCTTTTCAGTTTTTCGGGAACAAAAATAGAAAAAGCCCGGGAGAGCGGCTTGCAATCCCGGGGCGAGAAGTCCTTAAAAAGGGTCAATCACTTTTTCTCGTATCATTCAAATATAAAATTGCGTACATCCTTAATTGTCAGTTCTATTCCACTTGCCGGCATTGCACGTAAAATGACAGGTCATGGAATTGACTTCTTGGGTTCGGGCCTCGAGAGGCAAGAGCCCTTTCGTGGAATCTATTTTTCCTTCAGCGTCGCTGGTGCACGCCGCTTCCGGTGCAAGGCAATCGACTCGTTTCCACTCATTGGTTTCGCAGTGGTAGTAAGAAGTCTCGTATGCGGGCGTTGCGCCCACCTTTATGATTGTGTCGACCAGCGTCACATACGAATTCTCTTCTTCGATTGTACACGTCTTTGACGGCAAGGCAGAATGAAACTTAGACGATTCTTCCCATATTCCGTTCCCCGCATAGATATACATTTCCATGGAGGCTCCAACAAATGGCGCTTTTTTGCAAGTGTCGCCCACAGAGACTCCGGCGGTATCGCAAGTCAGCGACTGGCTCCTTTGCGTCCAAGAGCCCTGTTCGCATCTGTAGTAATCGTAAGCACCAAGTTTAGAATCCGGATTCAGCAAAGAATCAACCGCGCCCTCGTTCCCTACATTGCATTTCAGGAAATCGTAAAGGAATCGTTCACCCACATCTGCTATAGAAGGAATCCAAATGCTGTCCGGAGCATCATACCCGTAAACCATATCAGAAACTATCGACCATTTACCATTCTCGCACTTGTAATAAACCGATTTTGAGGCTTTGTCACAATTGTCCCCGTAGATAAAATATTCGCAGGTCTTATCGTATTCCTTCCTTATGTACTTGCCGTCAATTTCCAACGTTTTGTCGCAAGCCCTAAACTCATTGGGGTCAAAAGAATTTTCAACAGCAAAACGATCGTAAGAGTATTTCTCCACACTTTCCCATCCAGCAAAATCGCATTTACAATATATCGTGTCCCTATAGGTGTCATTGCCCCAAGAGACCATTTCGTATTGTCCAAAGTTTTCGGAATTGCATTTTTCCATCATGGCAGCGGAACAAGTAAGGGCGTTCCAGGTCCCGTCACCTGCATAGAAATATGTGGTCGGGGCATAAGACATTGAACCATCATCCAATTTCATACCGTTTCTTATGCAAGTATCGCCTTCAACCTTTCCAGCTATATCGCAAGTAGCCAACACGTTTCTTGAAATCCAGTCACCTTGTTCGCACCTGAAGTATCTGGTGTAGGTGAACAACGGGGCACGATAAACGGTTTGAGTAGAAACAACGAATGAATCAACAAGGCCTTCATTGTCATCATTGCATTTCGGGAAACTTTCTGAAGCAATAAAGATAATATCAGCTGCATCAGATATTGAATGATTATCCTCCCATTTTCCTTTCTTACACAGGTAATACTGATGGCGGGTTTCATAAATTCCATGCATCTCATCGGTCACTACAGAATACTCATAATCCAAATATCGCCCCTCACGAGCCTTGTTGCAGGAACCATATTCATCCGGATTAAAAATCTTTTTCGAGGAACTTGAAACAGCAAATTCCGTAGAAGAGGAACTCTCTGACGCGGAGAAATCACTCGACCCCGCGGCAACGGTGATGGCAGAGGCATCACTGGAAACGTTGTCACAGGCGATCAAGAAGAAAGCGAGCCCGCAAACCGCAAGACAAGCAATCTTGAGCATCATGTTTTTCTTAAAAAATATCAACATGGAAGGCCTCCTAATTACAAGTAACCTTTACAAAAAAAAATATAAAACGGAAATATCGCTAAACATTGTTACAAATAGTTTTTGTTGTAACCAACAACAATAAAAATTGTTGGCAACATCTTTTTTTTCACAAGAGTATCCCAAGAATACGTTTCATTCTTTTTCTGAAATTCGGAAAAAAGCTACAGGGGGCAAACATTTTTAGGTCAAAATCAGTCTTTTTTCCTAAAAAAGCATCAAAATGGCCATCAATCCTTAATTATATTCCATAATAACATATAAAAAAGCACCCCTACACCGCACTAATAAAAAGAATTAAAACTATTTTTATAACATGTTATCAAGACTTCACATATTTACAGCCATCTTTTTGTTGATGTGTGTCACATCATTCGGTCAAAACACTTATGAGACCGATGTCGATTCTGCATGGATTGCCTCCCAGAATGGCGGCAGGACCGAACTGAACGACGGGAACAACGAACCCAACCCGGACTGCATCGGTGACGGATGTGGCGAGACCACCTTCCAGACAAGGCAAGGCAACACACAGCAAAGTGAGGCCGCAAGCAGTGAAGACAAAGAAGATTGCACTCCGGCCGATTCAGCCAATCCGGACTGTGCAGACGGCACCGCCGATTCTACGGCCCCCAAGAAATCCGTCACTTATAACGAGGACTCCGACGCCTTGTACGTAAACGAGAACCGGGAAATTTACCGCGCCCGCAAGGAAGGCTTCTATACCTCCATCAACGTAGGGTTCCGCATGGGCGGCGGCGTAAACCTGCTTTTCGGGGACAAGTCCGACACCTGGAACCCCGGCTATCTCGGCAACTTTGGGTTGTTCGTCAGGATTCCGTTCGGTGCCCAGACTCTTAGGCTAATGACGGCGCTGGATTTCAGCTACCGCCGCTACCTGCACGAAGAAACCACGGAAATCAGCGAGAACGAAGCCTACGTCGAAATGTACATGTTCGAAATCCCGTTCATGCTCCGCTATATCGGCGAAGACGACGGATTCTTCTTCGGCATTGGTGGAGATTTGGGCCTCAAGCTCTCCGGATTCTCCGAATTCCGGCAAGAAACGAAGATTGACGGGAAAATGCAGAAAGACAAACGCGACAAGACTATCCCCACAAATGGTGTAGAACTGGGTGCCGTTGTCGATTTCGGTTACATTTTCAATGGGCATTTCGGGTTCGATTTCCGCATCGTGCAGTATTTCACCAACCTCGTAGACGAGGACAATTTGGCGGAGTCCACGCTGTTTGATTCCGATTTATGGCCTTTTAACGCTTCTTTCGGCATTTTTTACCAATTCTAATTTATTCATGAAACTACTGGCGGGCTCAAAAGAGCCCGTTTTCGCACATTTTTCGTAAAAAACAAATTACCAATATATTTTCTCAACGCTAATTTTTGAAGATATTTTTAGAGGAGCGTTGTTTACAATTAATATTGTTATAATTCAAGTATGAAAACGAAAACACTTTCCCTGATTTGTGCTTTTATTTTCGCGTTTTCTGGAGCCGTCTTTGCACAGGACGACGATTCGAATGATTGGATTGGTGGTGATTCCGATAGCCGCAGTAGACCTGCTAAAACCAGTTCCTACGACGGTGGAGATGACAGCGAATTCGCAAACGATGCAGACTACGCACAGGCATACGCCCGTTACAAGAACGAGGCTACGTCCAAGGCCGAAATCAACCGTCAGCGTACGGAAGGCTTCGCCCGTTCTATCATGCTCGGCGTTCGCGTCCAAGGCGGTACGAATACATTCTTCGGGAGCAATTCCGATGGATGGGGACTGGGCTGGCAAGCAGGTGGCGGCCTCATGGTCAAGATGCCCCTAGGCATCAAGGACTTGTTCATCGTTCCGGAACTCACGTTTAACTTCCGCCGCTACCTTTACGAGCAAAATACCGACTACGGTACGAACGAAGCCACCATCGATATCATGATGTTCGACATTCCGATTATCGCGCGGTATGTTCTCGAGGACTACAACCTGTACCTCGGCCTCGGCCTCAACATTGGCCTCAAGCTCACGGGTTCCTCGGAATTCGACATGAATATCGATGTGGGTAACGACAAGCATTACGACAACACCATCGCCACCTCCGGAGCCGAAGTGGGCGGAGCCTTCGATTTTGGCTACATGTTCAGCCGCTACGTTCATTTCAATATCCGTGTCGTACAGAGTTTCACCAACCTGTTGATTCCCGCCCGTACAGCACAGAAGGAAATCATGGATTCCACCTTGCTCACGTTCTACACGACAGCAGGTATAAACATCTTCTTCTAAGCGGAAATGGCTGTTAAAGGCTATGTACACTCTTTCATCACCGGGGCCGCATCAGACGGTCCCGGTGTTCGTTTTGCGCTGTTCACCACGGGCTGCCCGTTCCGCTGCCTGTACTGTCACAATCCCGACACCTGGAAACTTGAAGACGGCAACGCAACCGATTCCGACCACATCCTGGCCGAAATTTCGAAATACGCCGGGTTCCTGCGCATGGCAGGGGGGCTGACCATCACCGGCGGTGAACCGCTCGTACAGGCAGACTTCGTTCACGACATCTTCGAGCGGGCAAAGAACGAACTTCACCTGCACACGGCGCTCGACACACAGGGATTCCTCGCCGGAAACCTTCCCGACGAATGGTTTGACTGCGTAGACCTCGTGCTACTCGATATCAAGGAAATGAACCCCGAGACTCACCAGAGGCTCACCGGCAAGCCCCTCCAACCTACATTGGACTTTGCGCAGAGGCTCGCCCGCATGGGCAAGCCCGTATGGTTGCGCTACGTACTCGTCCCAGGCCTTACCGACAGCGACAAGGACCTGCAAGCCCTAGCCGACTTCATCCACCCGCTCAAGAACATAGAACGCGTAGAAGTGCTTCCCTTCCACAACATGGCCATCCACAAATGGGACGACCTCAAGATACCTTATACACTCCGCGACACGCCGAGCCCGACCACCGATCAAGTGGAGCATGCCAACTGCATACTTCAAAGCGCATTGCAATAGCGCAACCGATGAAAACAACTAAAAAGAGCATGCCGACCGGCATGCTCTAAATTTCATTGTGGCAGCAAGGCCTTTATTTCTTCGTTGCAGGCCTCTTGTAGCCGAACGACTTGAGCAGTTCATCCGTGGCATAGCGCGTATGACCGACATCTTCGTCCGGGAGCTTGCACTGCAGTTCGGCAACCGACTTGACCTCGGTCTTGAAGATATAGGCGCCCGTACCGAGCAGGCGACCTTCCTTCGTCACCACGTCGCCGTTCAAGTCAGGAGTCAATTCGAAGAACATCTTGGCTTCGCCGACATCGTTGATATAGTCCGGATCGTTCAATTCCTGTGTAAAGTTGTACCTGTTCAGGAAAGAGCCCAGGTTGGAATAAATCCAGACATTCACGTGCAACTTCATCTTGAACAGGTTGGCCTTCTTGCTATCGCCCTTGTATGCCTTGCGGAATTCAGAGGAGCAGTATTTGTTGACATACTCGTCAACAGTCACCTTCTCGCGGTCCCAGCCGCCACCGACATCAAGGTAAATCATGCCATCGCGTTCAATCAAGTCGTCCAAGGTGCAAAGACCCGCAGCCGGATTTTCGCCACAACGGGGAGTCACAGCGTCAAAGACAAGCGTCGGACCAAGATGGCCACCGTTAACCCCGGAATAGGGTTCCTTGCCATCACCCTTCTTCTTGCCAAAGGAACCGCCAACAAGCATCTTCGTTTCCTTGTCTTCCTTCGAATTGTACATACTTACCATAAACGACTGACCCTTCTTCGGCGGATTGTCGCCATAGTATTTCTGAACAGAGTCCGCATCGATGGTCGTGACCGGCTTTAAGACATACGCGTCAATGCTTTTCGGATTCTTCATAATCACAATCACGGTATCCGAACCTTCGTTGCCCGCCTTGTCGCGGTAAGTGCGCACAATGTAGTTCACACCAACCTTCAGGCCCTGAATGCCGAGAGTATCCTGAACGACACCGTCGACAGTCCATTCAACTTCCACACCATTCGTACGCACAAAGGACCTGTCTTCAGGCGAAGTAATCTTGACTACCGGAACAACCTTGTCCACCACGATAAAGATATTCTTCGTGGCTTCGTTGCCAAATACGTTCTTGTAAGTATAGCTGACCTGGTAGCCATAGTTACCCTCTTCGTTCTTGACAATTTCGCCCTGATTGTCCACAGCGTAGCGAACACCGACATGCCCGCCGAACTTATCGTCAAACTCATAGGAGTATTCGTAGAAACCTCCGTTGTCGTTTTCAATCAGTTCACCGGTAGTGCCGTTCACATGGTACGAAACCGTAACATCCTTGCCTCCGACGACCGTCTTGTACGCCACCGTCATCACGACATCGCCATCTTCGTTCTTGATGACGTTGCCCTTCTTGTCGGTGTTATAAGACACCGTCACGTCCTTGCCGTCTACCTTCTTTTCAAAAGACACTATGTAGGTCTTGTTGTTGACCAATGTCTTTGTCTTCTCGGCAGATTCGGAATCCTTCATCGTAATGTTCTTTTTCTTGGACACCTTCTTGATATCCGAGAGCGAACTCTTGATATTCAGCAGGGAATCCAGGCGGAGGTTCGTGTTGAACGTAGAATCCGTATTGGTCGCATTATCCTTGATATGAATACGGACCTCGTTCAGTTCGTGGTTCACATAGAAGTTCGTGTCGTTCTCGTCAACCTGTTCGACAATCGTCACGTTCGATATGAGAGCCGTATCTTCGGCAGTCTTCGAAATCGTCACCTTCGGGATAGAATTATCCACAATGACGACGACAGAATCACAGCCCGGCCTATCCTTGGTCGGATCATCGTAGCAGACCTTGACAATGTAGGTGCTGTCCTTCGGGAACTTTACAGTAGTATCCGGCTGCAGCTTGTTGTCGACAGTCCATTCAAAATCGATTTTCTTGGAATTGGTGTAAATCGTATCGGGTTCAAGCCAGAGAGAATCCTCGTCGCTTGCACGGGTAATCTTGACTTCGGGAACTTCGACAACGTTCTGCACCTTGATGGTCACATGTGCCGTATCGAGGCTACCGTCTTCACCTTTCACAACCACGACCAGCTCGTACTTCTTCTTGGTTTCGTAGTCAAGCGTATCGACAAGCTTGATTTTGCCCTTTTCAGTCACCTCGAATTCCTTGATCTTGGTAATGAGAGTCACCTTGACCTTGTCGTTCTCGGGGTTGTTGATAACAAGTTCGGCAAACGTCGTATCCGGCTTGGCATCTTCGCGAATGACAATGGTCGTGTCGTCAATCGTCGGGATTTCGCGAATATCGTCAATAAAGATTTTCACGATTGCCGTAGAAGAAGCTTTCTTCGAATCGGTCACGGAAACCTTCAAATCGTAACGGTTCTTGGTTTCGTAATCGAGGTTCGCGCCCTGCTTCACGGTGATGCGGCCAGAAGAGGAAATCTCGAATTCGCTGGACTTCTCGGCAAGCGAGAACACCAGCACAGAATCCGGATCTTCGGCATCGTGGGCCACTACGCGCCCGACCTTCGTCTTCGCAGGCGAGTTTTCAGCCACATGGAACTCGGCGGGTTCAATTTCCGGAGCCTCGTTCACGTCGTCCACGATAATCAGGAACCGGGCCGTATCGGACATGCTGTCCGTATCGGTCACGTAAATTTCCAGAACATAGCTAGTCGTCGTTTCATAATCAAGCACACCGCTCTTCTTCACGGAAATGCGGCCCGACTTGGACACATCAAATTCATCCGACGTTCCAACAAGAGCGAAAGTCAGCAGAGAATCCGCATCTTCCTGGTCCATGCCGATAGCCTTGCCGACAAGCGTCTTGGCCACGGCCGTTTCGGCCACGTGGAAGGTATCGGGTTCAATAACCGGAGCCTCGGGCACATTCTGCACCTTAATCTTCACCTTGCCCACGGAAGTCAAGCCCTTGAGGTCTTCGACCTGGATTTGCAACGTGTAGGACTTGGTACGTTCGTAGTCAATGTTCGCGCCCTTCTTCACGGTGATAATACCGTCTTCAGAGACATCAAACTCCTTTGACGATCCCACGAGGCTAAATAACAGTTGAGACGGGAGATCTTCGTCGTCGGTAGCCTTGATTTGGCCGACAAACGTGGATTCCGGAGCATTTTCCTTAATCTCGAACGTATCCGGTTCGATGACAGGAGCCTTGTTGACGTCGTTCAAGGTAATAAGCATCACCTCTTCGACCACAAGCAACTTGCTCGGCACGCTATAGTCAACAACCTGCACCGTCAAGGAGTAATCATTTGCGCCCGTATTGCTGTAGGTAAGCACTTCCTTCGTCGAAATCTCACCCGTCAGCGAATCAATGGCAAACTTGTCCGTATCGCCATCAATAGCGAAATACTTGTGCTTCTTGAACGCCTTGGCCGTATCCAGGTCGCCATCCTTGACGGGGCTTCCGTTCAAGACGGTTCCAACAGGTTCCAGCTCGTCAACATCGAACTTCTGCTGCACAACCGTCGGCTTTTCGTTCACGTCGTTGACGTTTATAATGACAAGCATTTCATCGGCAGATTTCGGGTCCCTGTTATCGGTCACGCGGACTTTCACCTGGTACACAGCAACCTTCTCGTAATCAAGCGAATCCATTGCCACCGTGATTTCACCTGTCAGCGAATCGATTTGGAAGAACTTTCCTGAATTCTTGGAAACCGGAGTGAGCGAGTAAACGAGTGTATCCTTTTTCTTGATCAGGTTGTCCTCGTCCTTGGCATAGATAGCAACAGAACCCACAAGCGTACCCACCGGAGAATTCTCGTCTACACCGACAGTCACCGAGCTCGAGTCAAATGTCGGAGGATCGTTCTTGTCGTTGATATGAATCTTGAGAACCGCAGTGTCAGCAAGGTTAGACGGGAAGCCCATTTTCTTTCCATTATCCGTGGCAACCACATACATATAGTAGACGCTATCCTTTTCGTAGTTGAGGACAGAATCCTTAAGAGTGATTTCGCCACAGAAATAGCCCTTGTCGCATTTCGAGCTGGAGGCAATCTTGAAGACGCTCGTAGCACCCGCCGTGGAATCCAGGAGCTTGTAGCTCATCTTTGTCCAGAGGTCTTCATCCGTAACCTTGACCTTACCGACAGAAGTACCACTCGACGAGTTTTCGTCAATGTAGAGGTCAGCGGTTACGATGTCCGGCTTTTCGTTTACATCGTTAACCTTGATGGTCACATCGGCCGTGTCACTGGAAATTCCGTCCGTCACGGTGACTTTGAACGTGTAGAGACTATCCTTTTCGTAATCGAGTTTCGCATTGCTCTTCACGACCACTTTAATTTCCCTTTCAGACACCTTCTGGAATTCGAACGGGACGCTAGAGCCGGACGGTAGTAGCATATCGAATGTCAATTTATCCTTCAAGTCTTCGTCTTCAGCCTTAATCGTTCCGACAAGCGTTCCCGCCGAGGAATTTTCTTCGACTTCAAAGTCGAAAGGCCTATTTTCAAGATACGGTGGATCGTTCTCGTTTGTCACCACGATGGTCAACTTGGTCGTAGCGGAAAGATCCTTCTTGTTATCGAAGAAGCTCTGTTTTGAACCGTTGTCCTTCACCGTCACAACAACTTCGAACGTATGGCCGGCATAGGGCTGGCCCAGCATACCCGAAGTTGCCACCAAGACGTTGCCCTTGTTACTTGCAGACGAAATACTGAACAATCCGGTCACTTCAACCTTGTTCGATGCATCCGTCACATCGTAAACCTTGCCAAGCGAATAAGTCAGAACCGTGGCCGGCTTGACCTTGGTATCTTTATCCTTCGCCTCAAAAATCCATACCGTGTCACCGCCACTATACTTCTCGTTGATTCGTGAGGTGTAACTAGCCTTGTCGAAGGACGGGGCTTCGTTGATGTCCTTGACATGGACCGTCAAGTTCGCCGTATCCTTAGCCAAACCATCGTTCACAATGACATAGATATTGTAAACCGTGTCCATCGTCTCGTAATCCAATTCCTTATTGGTCTTGACGTAGGCACTGTCCTTACCCGAAACCGGCACAATGTCGAACGGCAACGTCTTGCCATTCTTAGACACAATGCTGAAAGTGAGAGAATGGTTCTTGTCCTGGTCGGTTGCCTTGAATCCAACCAAGAATTCACCGGCACTCCCATGTTCCTTGACATTCACGTCCGCAGCAACCGGGCCAATGACAGGAGGATCGTTCTTGTCGTTGACATTAATCGTCACGACAGCCGTATCCGACATGTCCGGCGGGAAGCCCTTGCTCTGTCCGTTATCCGTCGCAATCACATACATGTAGTAGGTTGCGGTCTTTTCAAAGTCCAGCACGGAATCCTTGAGCTTGATGTCCCCGCAGAAATACCCCTTGTCGCAACTGGATGCCGGAGTAATCGTGAACACGTTGGCAATGTTCTTCGTGGAATCCTTGAGCGCATAGCTCATGACCGTCCAGGTATCCACATCCTTCACCTTGACCGTGCCCACAGGTTCTCCCTTGGGAGAATCTTCATCCACATCGAACGTGTAGTCGGCAATGACAGGCTTTTCGTTCACATCCTCAATATTGACCACCACATCGGCAGTATCGCTAGCCACACCGTCCGTCACACGCACTTTGAACGAGTAGGATTTTTTCGTCTCGAAATCGAGCGCGCCGTTCACAGACAGCTTATACTCGCCCTTTTTCACGGTCGCAATAGTGAACGGAATCGAAGAAGTGATAATGCTGAGAGTCATATCATCTTCGGTGTCCTCATCCGAGACCTTGATATCGCCGAAAAGCGTTTTGAGCGAAGTATTTTCCTTGACGCTGAACGTGTATTTATCCTTGTCAAAGACCGGAGGATCGTTGACATTCCCGATTTTGACTGTCACCTTGACGTTTCTGGAAAGATTCTTCTTGTTCACGGAGAAGTTCTGTTCTTTACCATTATCCGTAGCTTTGACAGTCACCTCATAATTATGGTTCGCATAAGATTGGCCCAACATTCCACTGATGGAAGGATCTATGGTAATTTCTCCAGTTGAAGAATTGACGGTGAACAAGCCCGTTACTGCAGTAGAGCCATTCGTCACGTCGTTAACACTCACCAAAGAATACGTAAGCACGGTCTTCGGGGTAGCCTTGGTGTCCTTATCCGCTGCAGTCACCTGGCCAACCAGATCGCCACCCTTGTACTTCTCGTCGATGGAGAATTCATAACTGGACTGCGCAAAAGTCGGGGTTTCGTTCACGTCCAGAATGTTGATTGTGAGCATTGCCGTATCGCGGCCACTAGTTCCATCGTCGGCGATAATGCGGAGATTGTACACCGTCGGCTGGGTTTCGTAGTTAATGCTCACCACCTTGATGTAAGCACTATCGCTGTCTGTCAGGGCGACGAGCGTAAACGGAAGCGACGTAGAACCATCCGTAGATTCCATACGGAACGTCACATGCTGGCCGGCATCTTCGTCGGTCGCCTTGTACTCGATAAAGATGGAATCCTTAGGAGCGTGTTCGCGCACAGAAATTGTGGTATCCCCACGCAAGATCACCGGCGGATCGTTCTGGTCTTGAACATCGACATGCACCACGACCGTATCGGTAAGCTTCTTCGAACGGTCGCCCGGCACACCGTTGTCGGTCACGATGATTCTCATTTCATATGTCTTTTGCTTTTCGTAATCCAGCGTAGCTGCTTTCACCGTGATAACACCAGTCTTAGAGTTGATCTGGAACACGCTGGATGGGTTCCCGGATATGTTTTCAAGCTTGTACTTGAGGGTATCCCCATCATCTCGGTTCGAATCAACGCTATCCTGGGCTGTAATTGTGCCGACTTTAACACCAACCGCAGAATTTTCTTTAACCGTCAGATGCAATTTCGAATCCGACGACACTGCGTTTGTGATTTCAGGCTTGTCGTTGACCGGATTCATCGCGATAGTCATCGTGAAAGTATTCTTCGAGGCCTCACCATAATCATCGACAATCCTGTATGTGAAGGTCGAATACTTGAATTTTGGATCCGTCGTAGTAGAATCACCAAATTCGTTCAGACCGCTCACGTAGGTCAACTTCCCAGATTTGATGTCCGCAGAGCTAATGACGCTTCCCGCATCGACAGCCGCCACTCCATTTTTGAGAGACCCCTTCGTAGGAGCATTTACAATCTGGACCTTGTAGTCCGTCATCGGAGTAAGAACCACATTATTGATATTGCTCGTCGCCTTGTAGTAAGCCGGGAAAGATTCAATCTTGAAGGGGACATCCTCATAACCGATGGAATCACCCACACCACTTACAATCGTGGTAATGGTCGTGTCCTTGCCACTAGGTTCGCTGTCATTGTCCTCGATGTAGATTTTGAAGTCTCCGGAACGGGCTCCATTCTCCAAGACACCACCGGTAATGTCCAAAATCCGCAGATAGAAAAACTCTGTATTTTCAGCCAGAGCATCGTCCGTAGCGGTTAAGGTAATCGGGGTTTCCAAAGATTTTCCATCAGATTTGAATGTAGCCGACTTAGAGCCATTATTAGAGCACAGCGGGACTCCACTTGTATTGAGGTCGGCCTGTGCAGCAGCCGTAATGACAGAACCCGTCTTCCCTGTTTTTCCCTGATTTACATTCGCTTTTTGATCAAAGGCAATGCAATATTTAATCGTCACCGGGACCGAGGGAGCCTTGTCCAACTGGACATTCAATGTTTCACTCGTTCTTCCTTCATGAAGGCTTCCCGAAGCCAAGGCCGTAGAATTGATTACCGGAGGATCGAATGGCACATAACGGAACTGGTCAGCCTTGAAATCCGAATTGATGTAGATACTTTTTGCAATCAACTGGCCCGCAAAACTCATGTGCTGCTGGATTCTAATATCCGATGAAGAAATGAGCGTTCCCTGCATAATTCTATTATCACCCGCAGGAAAGGACACTCCATTTTTGAAATAAACAAGGAGGTCGCCATTATATTCTGAATTCTTAGCCGCATCAGAAGCCGATACACTCCAAGTCTTGCTGCTGGAGTTCCATTGAGTAGTGGGCTTCGCATAAATGACTTTAAAAGAAGTCTTACTCGACAAATCAACATTACCCGTAATAAAAATACGGGTCGGACGACCGCCTGGGGGCATCGCCACATAAAGGCTTGCATCATTTGAGAGTTTCAAACTAGATATATTGACATCATAAGCGGTAGAACCTGACGGCACATGAATAAAGAGACTATTACTACTACCATCACGAGTAATCGATCCAAGCGAAGCACTATACGTATGAGAACCGACCGTCGGTAAGGAAAGATCTGAATCTACCCGCGGAACAATTGCACAAGAATCAACAGCATTTCCATGATTTAAACTGATATGCGAGCTCATGCTCGTAACACAATATGGTCCATAAAAATAGTTGCTATGGCGACTATTATCTGCGATTGTAAATGTCGCAAAGCGGAACGGCCCCGTTATAATCGTATCACTTCCATTTGCATTCGTGAAATTTCCGGCAAAAAGAAGCGGGCCACCCAAAGAATGCTGATCGTTTATAAATTGGAGGCCGCCTTTTGGGGAACCTACAAAACCAACCGTATCGGTTATATGGACGTCCGATTCAAAAGTAATTGCCGGTGTAGTTGCACCACTTCCTAAAGCCCACAGTTTGTACTTCATGAGCTTGTCCCACTTGGCAGCATCAGCACCGGAACTTCCGAATGAGAACGGGGCCACCGGCACATTCGCGGCCATGGCATAAGCAAGCAAACCCGAAATGGATAGTAAAATCAAAGCCCGATGCATTTTAGATGCGATTCTGGACATTCTCAGCATACATTCTCCCGTGTTACCCAAACATCTCCCCCTTTACCAGGATATAAGGCAACGCAAATATACAAACAAAAGCGGCTCCAAAAAAAGGAACCGCTTCAATTTTAAGGGAAAAAGGCCTCACCTACTAGTAAATGAACAACATTTCGCGGTACTTCGGCAGCGGCCAAAGTTCGTCGGGCACGACCTTCTCGAGGCTATCCACCACCTTGCGGAGGTCCGCAATGGCCGAAATGATGCCCTCATGTTCACCATCCAGGGCTGTTTCTACGGCAGAAACGGCATCCATGAGCTTGCTACAGCCTTCGCCCAGCGATTTCGCATAGCCGTCCAGACCGGGGAAACCCTGGTTCAGCGCCATTTCGTTCGTCCTGAGCGCACCGGAATAGGCCTCGACTACCTTCGGCAAGATGACGTTTTTGGCAAGGTCGCGGGCAATTTCGCCCTCGATGTGGATGCGCTTGTGGTAATCCTCGATGTTCACCTCGTAGCGGGAACGCATCTCGGCACGGTTCATCACCCCGTACTTCTCGAACAGGGCGATGTTTTCGTCCTTGACGAGCGCCTTGAGGGCTTCCATGGAGGTGCGGATGTTCGGGAGGCCGCGGCGTTCCGCTTCCTTCACCCATTCGTCGGTATAGCCGTTGCCGTTGTAAAGGACGCGCTTGTGTTCCTTCACAATCTTTTGCAGCAGTTTCTGGAGGCCCGTGTGGAAGTTCTTCTCGTCGAGCTTTTCGAGCTGCTCGGCAATCATGTCGAAGGCTTCGGCCACAATCGTGTTGAGCACGACGTTCGGCTCGGAACAGCTCTGGCTGGAACCGGGGGCGCGGAATTCGAACTTGTTGCCGGTAAACGCAAACGGCGAGGTACGGTTACGGTCGGTGGCGTCGCGCGGGAGCGGCGGCAGCATGTCGGAGCCGAGCTTCATGGCACCGGCTTGCTTGCTGGACTTGGGCACGCCTTGCTCAATTTGGTCGATCACGTCCATCAGCTGGTCGCCCAAGTAGATGGAGATGATGGCCGGAGGCGCCTCGTGCGCACCGAGACGGTGATCGTTGCCCGCGCCGGCACAGGTCATGCGGAGCAAGTCGGCATGGGTATCCACGGCGTAAATGATGGCGCACAGCGTCGTGAGGAACACGGCGTTCTGGTGCGGATCCTTGCCCGGATTGAGCAGGTTGCCCTTGCCGTAAGAAAGGCTCCAGTTGTTGTGCTTGCCCGAACCGTTCACACCGGCAAACGGCTTTTCGTGCAGCAGGCACACGAGCCCGTAACGGTCCGCCACGTTGCGGAGCGTTTCCATAATCATCATGTTGTGGTCGCAAGCGAGGTTCACGTCCTCGAAAATCGGGGCAAGTTCGAACTGCGCGGGGGCGACTTCGTTATGGCGGGTCTTGGCCGGGATGCCGAGGCGCCACAGTTCCTTTTCCACATCGTTCATAAAATTGAGGATGCGGCTCGGGATGCTGCCAAAATAGTGGTCGTTCATCTGTTGGTGCTTCGCGGGAGTGGCGCCAAAGATGGTGCGGCCGGCCTGGTACAGGTCGGGGCGTTGCAGGTAGAAGCGCTTGTCAATCAGGAAGTATTCCTGTTCGGCACCGAGCGTGACGGTCGTCTTCTTGGGGCCCGCCTTGAAGCAGGTCATGAGGCGGCGAGTGGACTTGGAAAGCGCCTGGAGGCTACGGAGCAGCGGGGTCTTCTTGTCCAAGGCCTCGCCGGTATAGCTGCAGAACGCCGTCGGGATGCAGAGCGTGGCTCCGTTGCCGTGGCGCTTGATGAATGCCGGGCTCGTCGGGTCCCAGGCGGTGTAGCCGCGGGCTTCGAACGTAGAGCGAAGGCCGCCGCTCGGGAAGCTGGAGGCGTCGGGCTCACCCACAATGAGGTTCTTGCCGCTGAGGGCCATGATGGCCTTGCAGCCGCTCGGTTCAAGGAAACTGTCGTGCTTTTCGGCGGTAGAGCCGGTCAGCGGCTGGAACCAGTGCGTAAAGTGCGTGGCTCCGCGATCCATGGCCCACTTCTTCATGGCGTGGGCGACGTCGCCAGCGATGTTCGGGTCGAGGGCGACCCCTTCGTCGATCGTGGCGAGGAGCTTTTCGCAGATATCCTTCGGCAGGTAGCTGCGCATGGTGTCGGCGTTGAAAACGTCTTCACCATAAAAGTCGATGTTGACCGGTTCGGCCGGTTTTACCGGCGCCGGTGTGGCAGTAGCAATGTCGTAAATAGCTTTTGTGCGGTTCATGAAAGGAAAAATAGAAATGAAGCGGACCCGCCTGTAGGGAAAAAAGCGCTCTTTTTCTCCATTTTTCTTTACATTTATGTAAAAAATCAATGAATTTTACATAAATGTAACACACAGAGGCGAAAAGATGCTATTTTATAGGCATCAATTCTCTCCTAGATAGCCTCTTCCGGTTGCGGAAGGGCTCAAACCATTCCGGGCGGGGTCTCTCCGCCCGGAACGGTTTTTCAGAGGAAACAGTGCAAGTTCAGGATATCGAAACCGAAGCTTTGAGCGAAATTGAGCAAGCCCTCCGCCAAAAAAGGGCCAAGCCGGAGCTTTTTGCCCAAATCCGCGATATCCTCACCGGAAAGTTCGCAGAAATCGGCCAAGAATACCAATCTATCAACGACAAGCTGCGCGACCTTATCGAAGAAAAGCCCGGCGAGCTCATCGGCAACTCCCGCGAAATGCGCGAGGTTTCAAAGCGTGTCCGCCACATCGCGAACTCCGAAGCAACCGTTCTCATCCGCGGGAAAACCGGGACAGGCAAGGAGCACGCGGCCCGCAGCATCCACCTGCTTTCCGACCGCAAGGATAAGCCATTCGTCTTGATGAACTGCGACTCGCTGAACGACGACCCAGGAGCGAACAACTTTGAGAGCGAGCTCTTCGGCTACGAACGCGGGGCCTTCGCCGGAGCGACCAGCAGGCACATCGGCAAAGCGGAACACGCACGCGAAGGCACCCTCTTCTTGGACGAAATCGGCAAGCTCGGGCGGGCGGCACAGGCAAGGCTTTTGCAGTTCGTCCAGGAACGCGGATTCTGCCGCCTAGGCAGCAATATCTACCAGCGCTGCAACGCACGCATCATCGCATCGACCAGCATGAACCTGGAACAGATGCTGCAAGAAGGGACCTTCCGCGAAGACCTGTACTACCGCCTGAACATTTTCCAAATAAACTTGCCGGACCTCGCCCAGCGCAAGACCGACATATTGCTGCTCGCCGACCATTTTATCGAGAAGATGAACCTCAAGTACGGCAAGGGAATCCTGCGCCTGAGCTCCCCCGCCATCGACATGCTCATGAGCTACCACTGGCCCGGCAACGTGCGAGAACTCGAAAACTGCATCGAGCACGCCTGCCTCGCCACCACCGACACTTGCATCAACGCGCACGACCTGCCGCCGACACTGCAAACGGGCAGCGCGAGCAACACGGCCCTCATCCGTAACGACAAGACTCCCCTCGCGACCATTCTCGACAACTTTGAGCGCGAAATATTGAACGAAGCGCTCAAGCGCAACGACGGCAACCTGAGCGCCGCCGGCCGCGAACTCTCCGTGAGCCCGCGAATGATGCATTACAAGGTAAAACGGCTGGGAATCGCTTAAGATTTTTCCAAGCCTTTTTTTATTATTGTAATATGAACATCCTCGTCTACTTCCTGTTTGCCCTTTCCGGGTTCGCGGGCCTCATTTACGAAGGCTCGTGGGCACGCTACCTCAAACTTTTCCTCGGACATTCGAGCTACGGGCAGGTGCTTACGCTCTGCATCTACATGGGCGGCCTTGCCATCGGTAGCTTTGTCGCAGGCAAGCTGGTCGAAAAAATCAGGCGCCCGCTGTTGGGCTATGCCGCCGTGGAACTGGCCATCGGTATCGGCGGTGTGGCGTACCACCCGCTGTACAACTGGCTCACGGGAATTTTCTACGATTCCTCTTTTGTGGCGGGGCTGAGTTCCCGCGGAGCCGAAATCGTGAAGGTCGTCCTTGCGACAGGCAGCACACTCCCCATCGCGATTGCGGTCGGCATGACGTTCCCCTTCATTGCCGCCGGGCTCATGCGCAAGAGCGGCGCCGAAGTCTCGCTCCCGATGCTCTACTTTACGAATAGCCTCGGTTCCGCCATCGGCATCTTGTTTACGAGCTATACGCTCATCCCCGTTTTCGGTAACCACGTGACGCTCTGCGTCGCCGCTTCCATCAACTTCTTGCTCGCGACAATCTTTGGCGTTATCGGCTTCTGGACATCGCCGGTTCGCGACGATGACGATGTCGAAGAATCCGCCGAAGAAACCCATGTCGATCCCAAGTTGCCGATGCCGCCCAAGAGCACCTGGTTCTGGATTGCGGCCATTACCGGCCTTACCTCCTTTGTCTACGAGATTGTCTGGATCCGTTTGCTCAGCCTGCTCATGGGTTCTTCGAGCCACAGCTTCGACCAGATGCTTTCGGCCTTTATTCTCGGGCTTTCCATCGGCAGCGCGGTCAGCGGCAAGCTGCTGAAAAAAGATTCGCTGGTGGTGCTTTCGCTCGCCCAGATTTTCATGGCGTTCTTCGCACTGTGTACGCTCTATTTCCATCAGCCGTTCTGGATGATGATGAACGAGGCGAACCAGATATTCAATTCCACGAATGACGGCTACGTGTGCTGGAGCATCTTCAAGTACGTGCTGTCCCTCCTATGGATGGTGCCGACGAGTTTCTTTGCCGGCATGACGCTCCCACTCATTACGATTATCCTCACACGCGCATTCAAGTCCGAAGCCCCGATTGGCAAGGTCTACGGCTGGAACACGCTCGGTTCCATCATCGGTTCGGCTGGCGGTGGATTGCTGCTCCTGCCCTTCCTGCAACTCAAGGGCGCTCTGGTGTTCGCCGCCGTTCTCGACTTCGCGATTGGATTTATCCTGTTGGCCATCTACCGCAAGCGCTTCCGCCGCAGCCCCATGTTCTACGTGATTGGCGGCGTGATGATTCTCCCCTCGTTCTTCATGGGATTTGACCCCTCGCTTGTCACCTCCGGCGCATTCCGCGCTTACAAGGATTTGCACCCGGACGAAAAGATTATCGTGCGTGATGGCAAGACGGCGACCATCAGTTTCCACGAATCGAATGTCCATTACTACATCAAGACGAACGGCAAGGCCGACGCGAGCATGAGCAAGGACAGGAACCATCCCATCGAGGGTGACGAACTCACGCAGGCGGCAACCGCCTTTATGCCGATGGCCGTGATGTCGAAACCTTACGACGCCGCCATGGTGGGTTTTGGCAGCGGCATGGGTGCGCACTATTTGCTTTCTGACCCGCTGCTCAAGGATTTTGACTGCGTTGAAATCGAAGAAGAGATGATGAACCTCGCGAAGGGATTCTACCCGTGGAACTCCCGCGGCTACGACGACCCGCGCACGCATATCTACATCGACGACGCGAACACGTTCTTCCTCACGAACCGCCGCCAGTACGACCTCATCGTGAGCGTGCCCTCGAACCCGTGGGTCAGCGGCGTTGCAAGTTTGTTCAGCCACGAGTTCTACGCCAAGATGCGCCGCTACATGAAGCCGGGCGGACTCTGGGTGCAGTGGATCCAGACATACGAATTCAACGACCAGCTGTTCCTGAACATTCTCAAGGCACTCGATGTGGTGTTTCCCTACGTGAGCTTGTACAAGGCGCCGGAAGAACCCGACATCATCATTATCGCAAGCGACCAGCCTGTCATCCAGAAGTCTATTGACCGTTTCAAGACAGACCCGGTGCTCGTGAAGGAATTCGAACGCATCCATCGTGACCCCGAGTTCTTTGGCGAAAGAAACTTCCTGTTCACCTCGAAGATGGTGTCTTCGCTGCTGGACGGCGTGGAGCCCAACAGTACGTTCATCCCGATGGTCGACAACAAGGCCGAAGAAGCGCGATTCATCCACTCCAACGCGCACATTGTGCAGGTGTTCGACTCCTGTGAAATCTGCTGGCCCGAATACCTGGATTCTGCGGACTACGCGCTGCGCCGCCCCGACCGCGTGAAAGCGCTTATGGATGGCTCGCACGATCCGTTCATCGAACGCGCCTTGCTCGGCTACCTGAACAGCATCGACACGACCGTGCAGGAAGTCTCTCCCGAATGGAAGAAGTTCCGCATGCAGTACATCGAGTGGGTGCGCGGTGTTCCATTCGAAGCCCGAGACACCAACGAAATCTATGCGAAGATCCGCGAGCTCGTGAATTTGGGGCGCTTCCCGGCATCGTTCACGGACGAGTTCAACATCACCGAAGTCGCCCGTACCAAGGATTACGAAACCGCAGCAAACCTCGTCGCCGATTTCTACGAGAAGTACGAAGTCAAGGACATGGACGAATTCTTCCTGCGTAACGCCATCCTGATTGCGTTCCTCGCAAGGGAGCCGGAACTGGCGCACGTATTATACAGAGAAGCCATCTACAAACATGAAAGTTTCTTCCCGGTCGAGAAACTCCTGATATCGAAGGAAATCAAGAAGCTCCGCCGAGCCATTGCGATGGAAAAGAGGTAGAGGCTCGGGGCTCGAGCAATGAGCAGTGAGCTTTGAGGCTCAATACCTCGCACCTCAAAGCGGCCTCACTGCTTTTTCGTTTCTTTCGGTTTGATTCTTGCGCTCAGATAGCTGAGCACCAAGTTCTGCCACACAACATAGCACGTAGGCGCTAGTGCCACGACAGGGCCTGCGTACAAAGTCGCAATCCAGATGACGAGCGTCGTGTTTTTCTGGCCCATGCTCTGCGCACTTTCAATCGGGCGGCGGTTCCTTTCGACATACCAACCGAGGGCGTAAAGAAGAATGCAAAGAATCAGCGAAACGCCCGCCATCATCGGGAGTTTTCCGCTATTCCATAAATCCCAGAATCCCATCTCGCGGATATCGTAACTCGCCTTTGCAAGAATCACGAACACGGAGAAAGTCCAAATGAACATCGTGTACTTCTGGAATTTGGCAGCGCGGTCAGCGAGTTCTGGGTAGAACGCGCGGAGGCCCAGAGCAAAAGCTAGCGGGATGCTGATAATGGGCTGGATGGTATTGAAAATCTTCATCGAAATGTCTTGCAGGCTCGCATCCGTGCCGGTCAAGTAACCGAACACAATCGGGATGGAGAAGCAAGCGATGAGGTTTCCACTCAAAAAGATTTTCAGGGCAAGAGAAGCCGAGCCGCCAAGCATCTTAGCCATCGCCGGGGCGGCATTCGCAGGCGGGCAGAGCGCGATGATCGCACCACCGAGCAACACTTCACGAGGCAGGCCGAACAATTCAACAATTCCCGCAAGGGCGGCAACAAGCAAAAGGCTTACCAGAAGGGCGCGAATCTCTATCTTGAACGTGTAACCATGCGTTTGCGGGGGAATCTTCGTCACGAAAGTCAAAAACATCATCGAGCCGATCAAGAACGGCATCATCGGCGAAAGCACATGCGCCTGCGGGAGCAAAATCCCGAGGATAATCGCAACCGGCATGAGTATTGCACGTAGATTCTTCATAACGCGCCCAAATGTAGAAATTAGAGGCGACCCCTACGATTCAAACGGGCGGACTCGCAGCGTGACACCCAAATCATTACACAACTTTCGGCAAATCTCGATTTTTTCTTCGGGCATCACCTTCTCGACGACGGTCATGACCACGTTCTTCACGTGGGCCTTCGCGAGCACGGCAAATTCCTTGAGGGCGTCATAAGACTTGATGCCAAACTTGGAACGCGTGAGCGCGAGAAATTCCTCGGCGTTTGGGGCGTTCAACGAAATCGAGACGGTATCGAAGCGCCCCTCGAGTTCGGGGGTAATGTCCTTGCCGTGAATCAGATTCGCAAGGCCATTCGTGTTGAGGCGCACCTTGAGCTTTGGGTACTTCGCCTTGAGCTTGTCAATCACGCTGCACACGTCATAAAGGCGTTCGAGCGGTTCGCCGTATCCGCAGAAAATCAGTTCGTTGATGACGTTAAGGTCGTACGCGTCGAAAATTTCCATCACCTGGTCGACGCTCGGATCGCCGCCCTTGAGCCAGAGCGTATTGCCTTCCATCATCTTCTTCGTCTGGCGCAGGCAAAACACACAGTTGCACGGGCAACGGTTCGTCATGTTCACGTAGATGTTCTTGCCGGTAATGTCGCCACTGTTGGCGATATCCAAATAGCCCGCCTGTCCGACGGTTCCTGTTACTGTATAAACTATCATTTAGTCCTCCATCAAGTCGCGAAGGTACATCTCGACGCTCAAGCCCCAGTGCATGGGGACGTTGTTCTCTTCGCAGTAGCGGATGCACTTTGACGCGAATTCGGCGGCCTTCTTCACTGATTCGTAAAAGTCGTGGCCGTTCAGGTACATGCCGGCAATGACAGCGCTTATCACGTCACCCGTTCCGCTGCGGTCGCCACCGATGCGGTCGGCCATCACGATTTTCGGTTCTTCGCCCTTGCTGTAAACGAAATTCATGATCTGCTTGCTGCTGTAATGGATGCCCGTCACCACGATGTGTTCGGGGCCCTGTTCGGCAAGCGTCTTGCACATGTTCTCGATTTCGACAGGAGTGAGTTTCCCGTCGCGGTAGTCGGAACCCGTCAAGGAGCAGAGTTCGGTGAGGTTCGGCGTGAGGATGTCGGCGTAGCTTACCAAAGCGCGCATCTTTTCGCACAGGCTCGGCGTGTACGTTTCGTAGAGACGCCCGTAGTCGCCCATCACCGGGTCGACCAGCGTGAACACTCCGTTTTTCTTGAATGTCTTGATGAAGTCGATGACGATGTCCACCTGTTCCTCGGAGCCGAGGAATCCCGTCGCGATGGCGTCGAAACTCATGTCCAGATCCTTGTACGTCTGGATGTAGTCGCGCATCTTGGAGGTGTAATCGTCGAAGAAATATTTGGGGAACTGCGTATGCGTGGAAAGGATTGCGGTAGGCACCGCGACCGCCTGGATTTTCATGGCCGAGATGACGGGCGCCATGACGGCAACCGAGCAGCGGCCAAAACCAGTGATATCGTTGATGAGAGCAATCTTCTTCTGTGGCATAGCAGTATAAATTTAAAAAATTTAATAAAGTAGATAACAATGGAATTCTATGTATAATACATTGTTTCAATTTTCAACTAAAAAGAATTTATGCGGGAGGGGCCCCAGCTCAGAGTTGCGAAGGCCGCACGGGCCCCTCCCTGCACCCTCCCCATCCTTGGCCGACGCTTCCATTCTCTAAACGACAACTCGCTATCCCTTTTTTATTATCATCTATCTCGCTTCAACTAAGCCTTTTTAACAAGCACGCGGGTGGAGGCGAAGGCGGCAGATACGATGACGGCTAGGAGCGTGGGCCCAAGGAAAACGGAATCCAAATGCACGGTCACTTGGTAAACGGCAAAGCCAGCGAGCCATGCAAAAAGGTTCCAGAGCCAAGCGCCGAGCGTGACCGTACGCCCTTTCGCGAAGTAGAAAGAGACAAGCAGTACAGCCGCCATGGGAGCAAACACCGAGGCAATCAAGTACAAGAAGCTGATATAGTGCTCCATGATTCCTGAGATGGCAAGCGCCGCACTCAAAAGGGCAACGATAACGCCCGCAATTTTCGGGTTGATCTTGCCATAAATCGCTTTGGAGGATTCGCCTGCGGAGTTGGCCGCGAGGAAGTTCGTCGTGACGGTCGAGAGCACCACGATGATGATGCCCGGGATGCCGAGTCCTGCGAGGAGGATGGCCTGAGCGATATTGTTGTTCGCACCGATGCCCGCAATCTCGATACCGATGACATACATCCAGAGGCTCGCGAACGTGTAGGCCGCCGCGGATACCGCAGTCGCCTTTACTGGTTTTTCAACGTCCTTCGTATAGTCCGAAATCACCGGGAGCCAGGAGATGGGCATGGCGATGGAAATCTCGAAGATATTCCAGAAGCCGAGTAGCGCCACGGAACCAGCGGCGGCCCCGGCGGTAACGCCGGCGACGGTCGTGCCCGAAGTATTGTCAAGCCCGAACAGTTTCACGGAAAGAATAGCGAGCAGAATCGCCAGCGCCGCCATCACGACCGTCGTCACGTTCGCGGAACGCTTGAGCCCGACAAATACCCAGATGGCGATAAGCACCGCAAGAATAACGCAAGTGAGCGGGAAAGAAATGGGCAGGTCGAGGCCTGCCAAGGCGGAAGCGCCCTGCGCATTCAGCACCGCCACCCAGGCGAGCAACTGGAAAACGTTCAGGGCGGCAAAGAACCTGGAACCGTACTTGCCGAACGTGGAAGCGGTTGTTTCCATCGCGTTCAGGCGGACACGCGCGCCAATGAGGCCCACGAAAAAGAGCAGTATGCCGCCCAAAACATGGCCGAGAATCAGCGGTAGCCAAAGGGAACCCGGCGCAGATGCGGCACCAATCTCGATGCCCGCCTCGATTTCGGAAACCGAGATGGCGACACCGAACCAGATGATTCCATTCGAAAAGAGACCCGTACGTTTTTCCATTGAGTACCTCCACGAGGTAAAAAAAGTGGCACAAAAATAAAAAAACGGGGGGTATAGCTCAAGGCCATAACCGATACTACTTTTATATGGCTTGCTATAGGATATGATTATAACGCCGGTTCGTAAAGCATATAACGAAAACCTATAAAAAGCCATACTTATTTAGTATTGGCCGCACAAAAAAATGCGTTCTATATTTGGCGGTACCAAATCATTCATGCGGAGGTACCATGAAAACGAATCCATTGTATAGAGCAGTCAAAAGGCAATGCAAGCGTCTATGTGTACTGATGCAGGCCGCATCAAGAAACGCCCT
>JAEERM010000038.1 GCA_016285835.1 Fibrobacter sp. | reverse complement strand
TCGAGTCGTCACCGCGGAAGCCGACGATGGACGTCCTGTCGTAGGGGCCCATGTTGTCGATGAAGTCCTGGATAGCCACTTTCGCCTTTTCCATGCGCTCGTTGTATATCATCGAGCCGCTCTCGTCCACCACGATCACCACCGAGACGCCGGTAACGTTCTCGATACTTGTGACCTCGGGCTTGACTGGGATGCCGTCCTGCGTCAGCGTGAAGTCGTCGGAAACAAGCCCGTAGAAGGATATGCCCGTATTTTTATCCGTGACGGACACCTGCGCGCAGATTTCTGGGTAGTTGCCCACGTCCTGCTTCGAGATGCTCAGCACGGGCTCCGCGGACTCGTCGTTCGTGAAGGTCGCCTTCACGGTACAGACGGAGTCCTTCGGCACGACAATCGTGCGCGATTCCTTCGGCGACTCGATGCTCATGTCGCCCTCGGTGTTCACCCACGACTTGAACTTGTAGCCCCCGTGCGGCCACGCGGTGAGGATGGTCTTGTTGCCGGGAGCGGTGTACACCGTCCCGGACGGGTATGCGGAGCCCCCCTTCCCACTCAGCACGTTCAGCACGTAGGGGGAGGAAATCCAGGCGTTGAAGGACTTGTTCGGGATGCCGTTGCCGCTGTCCTGGAAGGTCCAGTAGAGCGGGACGCCCGGGGTGCCGTGCACGGTGAAGCTCGTCGTGCCGGAAACGGGCATTTCCGAAACGGGGGTCGAGAAATTCTTGTCGGTGCCGTAGTCCTTGAATATGCCCCCCAGCGTGTCGATTACCTCGAAACTGATGACGTAGGTTCCCGTGTCGTGAGGGGTCCAGGTGAAGCGGATGGCCGAGCGCGAGGTTTCGCTGTAGTAGTTGTCCTGGTAGTTGAATTTCCGCTTCGTTCCGGTGAGCGTGTAGAGCGAACTCGCCTTGAAATTCGCTTTCAGTTCGGCGTTGCCGCTCACCGTCACGTAGGTGTAGGGCGCGTTCTTGTCGTCAACGGCGGGCGAGCCCGAGACCGTCTGCCAGTCGGAGAAGCGGTAGCCCGCATTGGCCTCCGCGGAGATGGAATAACGCGAGCCATCGTAAGCTGTCGCGTAGCCGCCGGCCGGCAAAACCTTGCCGTTGCCGGCCGTACCGAGTGTTATCTTGTGGGCCTGCGTCGCGTAGTTGATGTAGAAGGGATTCGCGCCACTGCCCGTGTTGGCGACGACAATCGCGACCTCCTCCCCCGCTGCGAGGTTCATTGATTCGGAATAGGAGCCGAGGAAGCGCTCCGTCACCGATGCGGTTGTATAGCCGGTCGAAGTGTACCGGATGTACACAACGGAATCCTGCGAGGCCTCGTTCGACACGACAATGGCATAGGCGCCCGCGCTCGGGGCCGTGAAGGTGAAGCGCACGCCAACACTCCCGCTAGCGACCTGTTTAGCGTACAGATGGTCGTTAAAGTTGTACTGGGTGGGCGTACCCGTGATTGAGTAGACGGTGCCCGTGCGGAACACCGCGCGCACCGTGCAGTCGCTCTTCATGCCGACGACGTACGTCGTGTCCTTGCTGCGGTCCAGGATGGAACACTGACCGGAGACGACCTCCCAGTGGTCGAACACATAGTTGGTTCCAGGAACGGCGTAAATCCTGGAAGTATCGGTATCTATGACTCTACCATAGGACTGGACCCCGAAGGACTGTATTCCCGACCCCAAGGAGTCAACATACACCGTTCCGCTGCCCGAATGGGTAACATCCAGGGTATAGGCACGGGTAACCCTGATAATTACGGAGTCCTTCATGTTGGTGCCAGGGTAGCCGTAAGCATGGAAAAACATATAATTCATTGTATGGGGTTGTGTCTCGACGAAGCAATATCGAATTCTATCGAGAGTAGCTCGGCAATTTGTGGCTCCACCAAAAGGGTTGGATACCGAGCTAGGGGCAAATGGATCGCTGAAGGTGGAGTCTTCATAAAAAAACATTTCGCTAAGCGGCTGTTGAAATATTTTTACAATCACATACCGGTCGTACTCGCCAGAATCAAAATATGTACGAATGCCGTAAAGCGATCCATAAGGTATAATCGTACTACTTTGATTCATATAAAACTTGACAAACGATTCGGTCAATTCAAAAGTAGGCAGGGACCTTGTCACCCTCCTGATGACAACGTCATTTGATGTCGGGATAAATCCCGTGGAATCTTCAAATGCATCGGTAAATGTACCTGTTCCGGAGACGACTTCCCACTTGACGAAGTTCTCGCCGACCTGCATGCTCTTCCGGGATGTGACGGAAAGCGTATCGCCAATGGATACGTTATAGGAAGTAGAATCGCCTTCAATCGTAACGCTAGCATTTGCACTCATCGCAAACGCAAGGAAAAAGAATAAAATCTTTATAGACTTCCCCACCACAATCCTCTCCATCAATTAAACAATATCGAAAACGAAACCGAAATTGCTGACAAAATATATAATTTATTTTCAATAAGTACACATTTTTCTCTATTTTTTTAAATTGCCGAAATTCGTCAAATTTCGGCAAGACGTTGCATTTTTAATTTTTTTATTCAAACTTTTTTCGCAAAAAAAATTTTAGTTTATATTAGAGACACGGAGGGCATAATGCTTAAAAATCATTTAAAATTCGCCATATTGTCCATTTTTGCTTCGTTTTTGTTATCTGCTTGTCTAACACCCAACATTACTAGCGCTATCCCCAGTGACGACGAAATTAAGGGGCCTTTAACGACCGTCACGACATGGAAAGGCCTAGATAACGATGGCAACCCCATTACATACTATATAAATTCAACTTATATAATTGACCATGGTGGAGACCTCACTATTGAAACGGGTGCAATCATAAAATTTGGGCCAAATGGTTTAATCCGCGTTAACAGCATGGGTTCACTTAAAGCGACAGGCGCTATTTTCACATCTTATCGAGACCCACGTGGTAAGATATTGTCTGTTGCAGGTAATACGGCACCCGCACCTGGAGATTGGAAGCAAATTCATATTAACGGAGGCACAAGCACCTTTATCAACTGCGAGTTTTCCTACGGCGGAAATGGAGGAAGCACTTTATATGTTGATAAAAATGGAACATTCGGGAAAGCAAGAATTGATAGATGCCTATTCTCATATAACGACGGAAGTCCAGCAGCATTAACAACTGTTCATGCCGCATTACATTACGACAACAATGTTGACTACGACGCAATAACCAATAGCGTAACAAATTCGGTATTCTACAACAATGTATGGCCACTGAGTATCCCAGCCACGTTCAGTCTTGATCGTTCAAACAGATTTGGGCTGGACGATGGCGTAAAAAACACTTACAACTTTGTTCATATTAATTCAACTTCCATAAAACAGAACGTTGAATGGAATAAACAGGATGTGCCATACATTTATTTATCATCATTAGTCCTTTCAATCCATGCAAATGGCAAATTAACCATAAAAGGCGGCGACGACGCAAATTCCCAAGCTATTATTTGTTTTGCTACGAAAGGAATGTACATTTACAAGGGCGGCGAACTCGATTTATCTGGACATGTAAAGTTTACAAACAGCCCTATTTCTGCAAACACTATGTATAATGGTCTTTATTGCGCCAAGGATTACCATTATAAGGATCCATCTGTCAGTGTTAGTACAGTGTTACTTACATCAAACGGATCATTTATTGTTGAAAACTATGAACCAACATCAACAGCATACACTATCGGCAATTACGCTGCTTACAAGAGAGAACCTATAAAAGCAGTAAATGTATGGGAAACAAGGAATTGGTAAACAGGTTACTTCATTGAATTTCTACCATTTTTTTGTATATTTGGACCCAACTACTAATGACCGGGGGTGATCTGGTTTCGACAGGGTCGCCGAAGTGTTAGTTGCAAGCCGAGGTCTCAGACGGGGGCACTCGTTAAAAAGTCTGAAAAAAAATAAGTGCTGACGAAAACTACGCACTCGCTGCCTAATTAACGGCAACGCCGGGCCTCATTCCGCTCCCATCGGGATGTACGTCCGGACGCAATATGGGATAGGATTCTCGCATGCCTGGGGTTAGAGTCCGAGATTCACTAGGCTGGTCAAACTCTGCGCCGACCTTCTTGGGCGTGGATAAGACGAGACCTTAAATGCGAAGGGAAAGCTTGTAGGAATGGACATGGAAGTGATTTTGGACAGGGGTTCGACTCCCCTCACCTCCACGAATACTCTCAATACAGAATCCCCGGCTTATAAAGCCGGGGATATTTTTGGGGGTAGGAGGAATTGAAACTCAAATAAAAAAGGAACACCCGTGCTAGCGCAGCACGAAAGCTCCTCTCAAAAAACAATCCAAATCATGGCTTAAAACGCCAGTAAAATAAAATCCCATACTATAACATTCCTTGTTACATTTATAAATATACAAAAATCACCCGGCGGGAGGGCCGGGTGGTTAATTTTCAGGGGAATAGACTACTGGTAGTGGTCCAACTGGCGCGGAGGCCTAGGCGTGAAGCTGCGAACCAGAGCGTTCAATGTCGAAAAGACGACGCAAATACTCCGTTTTGGCAGGGTCGCGTTCATCGGGGAGCGTGAGCGGGCCCATCGACAAGGCCACCAGGATAGAACCCGGGTAGTTGTTGACACGCTTGATGAAATCGCTTTCGGACACGCCTTCGGTGTAGAAATCCACGACGAACGTATCCCAGTCGTCGGCCTCGATCTGTTCGAGAGCTTCGGCCTCGGTGGCGACGGCCTTGAGAGTCGCCCCCATGAGGAGGTCGGACAGCACCTCGAGGCAGGCGTTCCGGCGAGCCTCGTCCTCTTCCCAAATCAGGATGCGGCGGTCGCTGTAGTCACGGACCTGCGGGACAAAACCTTCTTCGGGATCCTCGTCGAATTTCTCGAGGGCAGCCTCGTCCATTTCGTCGTCGTTTTCAAATTCGTCTTCAAATTCTTCTTTCAGCATAGTGCCCTAAATATAGTAAAAATCTCACTTGCGGACAACTTTCACCACCGAGGCAGCGCCAGCAGCCGTCGCACGGACAATGTACACGCCCTTGGGCATACGGTCTGGCACGACGAACCCGTTCGACGTGCCAAGGCAGTTGCCGTTCAAATCAAAAACCGCATAATTTGCAGAAGAAACACCAAGCACCGACGGGGTCCGCATAATTCCTAGCGTTTCCGACGAATCCGACACAGCCGTCGAATCGGGCTTATCCCCGCCGCCAACCTCCCCCGCCCGTGCTTTCCGCACCTTGAGGCTAGCCACCATGAAGTCTACCACAAACGTCCCGTCGGACTCCGGCGCGATAACGACGCCGCCCTGTTCCACGACGGCGTCTTCCCCGACACTTTGCGTATCGATTTTCACGCGCAACAGCACCTTTTCGGGCATGTGCTCGTCCGGGATTTTCCAACTGACCGTAAACCCGTCTTCCGACGAGACCGATTCAGCCGCATCGATGACGAAATGCGCCCGATAGTAGGCCGAAACCGTGCCGAAACTCGCCGTCCAGAGTTTATTTTCAATGGCTCGTTGCATGATTTCCTTGATATCGCCAGGATTGATGGCGTAATCGTCCCCTGTATCGTCGGTGACGCCGTGGTTCAGCACCACAAGCCAGGAGCCACCCGTCACCTGGACATCCCACGGATTCGCACCGCTAAAGTCGCCGATAAAGGCCGCCGTGTCCATCGCCGAAAGCATTTCTGGCAAGGTTGCCCCGGAGCGCGTCCAAATCTTTGCCTGGATATTGAACATCTCGGGTTGCGTTTCCCACATGTTGCGCCCGTGCCAGCCGCAGTTGCGGTTGTTGAAATGGCGTTTAGCAATAATTTTCTGTACAGATTCGTTTGTTTCGCAGAACGGGGCCGCAAAAGACACCACTTTGACCTTCGCTCCGGCCGATTCTAGCGTATTCTCGATAGTTCCTGCAAAATCCACAATTTCGCCGTTCAGTTCCGACTCACTTTGCCCCGTCATGTGGCCATGAGACTGCGTGTGGTTCCCGATTTCGTGGCCCGCGTTGGCCAGTGCCGCAAAGCCAGCCGCATTCCCTTGCAGCCCATTGCTCATGTTAGTGACAAAAAAAGTCACTTTAACACTGGAAAGCTCTTCGAGGATGGGTTTCAGGTTGTCAATCTGGTTCTTGAGCGCATCGTCGAAGGTAAAACTCACCGCCCCCACATAGCCGTTCCAGGGCACCGTCGTAACAGGCCCTGCAAAAGAAAAAGAGGTGAGGAACAAAAACAATACCGCTTCAGCGAGAATAAAACCTTTCCTTTTCACAAATGGAACTCCTTTAAATTTCCTACAACAAATATAGCCTATTGAGATTAACATGACTTGAGAAAAAAAAGCCCCTTTCGGTAATTTTTTCACGCTTTTTCCTAAAAATAAGTATAGATTTTATCTGAAATTCAGCTTACGAACCATTAATTTGTCTTTTCTAAAAGGGGTCTGGGTGATTGTCTTTTTCTTGCTACTTCTTTGCTCCCTAGTTTTCGCAGCAAACACCAATGCTGCCGTAACGATCGAGGGGGACACGACATCCTACAATGTCGCCGTTGGCGACACGCTCCCGCTTACAGCAAGGAAAATTGTCGCAATGGGCAACAACTTTGTCAAATGGGAAATTGTTTCGGGTACAGGGAAATTCATCGACGAAACCGGCGATTCAACAGGTTTCATTCCGTCGTCCAGCAACGTCGTTTTGAGAGCGGTTTCACGCACCATGCCTGCGCATAAGGTAACTGAAGCCGGAATCACGCTCCAAATGCACGAAAATGCAGTTATAGGCAATTTTAGACGTTACGGTATTCTGGCATACATTAGCGTTACCGAACCCAATAATTATTCAGTTGAAATCAAACTCAAAGGCTCACGCGGTTACTACGAATGTTCTTCTAGCGATGTGAGAACTTGCGACTCCCCCTCCTCAATAAATTGTACCATCGACAAATGCGACATTTCGATGAGAAGTGCCGGAGACAAGTACTTTTTCATCTGGACTACGGATTTGTCCTCAAATATCACGAAGGATTCCATAACGCTCCGGCTTGTCAAGCCTAGCACCTTGTCAACTTCTGTTTCAGGAAGCGGAACGGCAACCATCGATTCTGCATCAAAGAAAGTCACTATACACCGCAAAGTTTTCGACAAGGATTCGTTAACCATCACAGCAACACCTAGTGCAGACAACAACTTTGACCACTGGGAAGTCACGTCCGGGACCTGTTCTATCGATGACAGCAAAATGGAATCGACTTTTGTTTATGGAATAAAAACGGATTGCCAAGTCAAGGCCATATTTACCGCAGGAAAAATTTACGAAATCACCGACACACCGACCAAATACTCCTTTAGTGAACACTTGTTTGCAAAGGCGGTCTCCCATGGACAAACTGGCGTAAGGTTCACCTTCACAGCTCCCAGCAGTGGCACTTACGCCATTGTCGTGTCGAATGATTTTTTGCAGGACACCTTGACCTATATCCGTTCCACAACCAGCAATTACGCAACGGAAGCCACAGCGCAGAAGTTCAAAGGCACCTATTCCGAATCCATATCGTTCACAGCAGGGCAAACCGTCTACATTACCATCCAAGCAAGATCTGCGGCCTGCCTCGATTTCTATATCAACTATGCAACCCAGACCTACCGACTCGCCCTGAGTAGCGGAGGCAACGGCACGGTCTCTCCGAGCGGAGGTTATTCAGCGGCTTACGCGGGTGCAAAAAACAACATCGGCGCCAATGGAGCAGAAGGCTACCGTTTTTCCAACTGGCAAATTATATCGGGTTCACCAGTAATCGAAAATGACAAAGCACCACACACATACGCAGTCATCAACGGCAATGCCGAAATAAAAGCCATATTCAAGCCAGGCACCATTCACACGCTGTCCTTGGCAAAACAGGAATTCAATTTTTTGAGGGATTATTACGCTGAACATTCTCTGTCAACAACCCGCTTCGTCTGGACTCCGACCGACACGTTCTCCTATTGCATACGAATAGAGCCCATTGACAGTTTTGTTGCCTTTTTCAGTGATTACGGAAGCGACAGCTCATTCACTACAACCATCAATGGCGGTTATGTCGACAAACCTACCGATTTCTATTTCCAGGGCGAACCCGGAAAACCGCACTACTGGTCACTCATGGCTTCCGAGGCCCTTCCTGACGTAAACTATAACATTTGGGTTTCCATCCCGTACTCGCTAGAAGTCCTCGCCACCAAGGGGGGATCCACCAACCCGTCAGGAAAAACGTACTACCTCACAGGAGAAACAAGCCGTTTGACCGCATGGCCCCACGGCGGGTACAAGTTTGATTCCTGGGAAATCGTCAAGGGCGATATCGACCTTTCGTCAAAAAAGGATTTCAATACCGTAGCCACTCCAAGGGACTCGATTTGCGTCGTAAAAGCAAAATTTGTAGAAGACACTTCTGCCGTACCGGTGCTAGACATCTTGCAGCTCGATATCGGCGACCATCCCCAAATCTGCGCACAGGTTTCCGTTATAGACAAGAATACAGGGCTTTCCTTCTATGGGCTCGATCCAAATGACCTTATCCTGACCCAGGACGGCAACCCAATCCAGACACAAGTTACAGGCATCAAGGCGGTCATGGGAATTTCCGTTGTCATCGTCGTCGACGAGAGTTCCTCCATGACAAAAAACAACCGTGCCGACAAGGCCAAGGAAGCAATCCACTCGTTCATCAACGGCATGGGCCCGTACGACAGGGCCGGTATCGTCGGTTTCGTCGGGAACAAGGACTCGACCGTGGTCCACCAGGCAATGACATCGAACAAGACCCAACTTTTGAATGCCGTGAAAAACATTTCAACAAACGGGAGTGCAACAAACATCATTTCAGGAGCCTATTCCGGCTTGCAGCAAATAGTGAACGAGAGCAATGCGACCGCAGTCATCCTCTTTTCGGACGGACAAAACAACGATGGCACCATCACGCTGGAAAGCGTCATAAACCTTGCAAAGACAAAGAAGACAAGCATTCATACGATCGGTCTCGAAACGACCACGAAACAACCGCTGGAAGACCTGGCCAAGGGAACCGGTGGCATATTCACCTTCGCCAAGGATGCAAGCGAACTGGGCGGCATTTACGAAGCAATCCGCGGCAATGTCGCATCGCAGTATATGGTCTGCTACGAGTCACCAGACAAAACCCTGAACGGCGAAAAGCATAACGTCGTCATCTCAATGACATTCAACAAAAAGACCGCCAAGGATTCCGTCCAATGGAATGAGGCTGCTCTCCCGCCAATAATTACACTCACCGAAGACACGTGGAAACTGATTGACAAGACCCAAGATGCAAACACACCGCTCACAATCAGCGTTTACATTACTTCCATGCTCAACATCGCCACTGCGCAACTTTACCTGCGCGGAACCCATTCCACAGACGCTCAGTTCACAAGCAAAACAATGACGCATGTCCGCGACAGCCTCTGGGAGTTTACCGTTCCGGCAAACCTAGTCACAACGCCGAGTATAGAATTCTACGTTACAGCAACGGATACAGCAGGGCAAACCGGAAAATCTCCGAGAATACCGACCCCGAGCAAGGAACCCTATACGATATTCATCGAGAACGACATCCCCGTTGTCGATGAAATTTCCGTAGCCTGCGAAGATTCTACAACAGACATCAAGACATTCTCCTTCCGGTTGAACGACAATAACGGAATCAGCAAAGCAACACTCCACTACAGGGACTCCCGCACAATAATCTACCAGGAACGCCCCCTCACCTATTCCTCCCAGAACGACGCATGGGCCACCGCAATTTCTGCAGGCACGGCCGAATTTTCCAGCATAAACTATTACCTGCGCGTCACGGACTCCCTGGGATCAACCACCCGCTACTTGAGCAGCGGATTCTCCACTACGGACGCATGCGAAATCAAGGTTGTTATACCACCCGAAGATTCGTTGATTGATTTAGACTCGATTCCCGAAGATTCCATCGAATTGACATGGCGCGATTCCATCGTCTACTCGCTCATCGCCGACACCGCCGAGATATACGACAAGAACTTGGACGGGCGTGCAGATTTTGTCCGAATCCACTTCAAAGAAGAACGCGACGACAACATCACAAGCATCGACTCTATCTTCTGGAATTCCAACCATGGAGAATGGCGTTTTGTCCCGCAAGGGAACATCAAGAAAAACAGGAACGACGGGAAATGGGTCGAGGCCTACATCAACAGCCCCTACAAGTACGGTTTGACTAAAGCCGATACAGCGCGCAAGCCCTTCCTCGGCTTTACAACCATCCATTCCGACAAGATGGAATACGTCATGCTCACTGACAAAGTCGGAGCCGTTCCTACGAAAGCGACAAAAATTCCCGGAAAAGTCGGCATCAAGGAATACATGAATCCCGAAGCCGTCATCCCGCCGGACACGCTTGTCATCTGGATGTCCGAGCCCATCAAGAATGTCGGCAACGAGAAAGGCTGGGAAGACCTGTTCCGCTATTCCGCATCCTGCTCAGACACGGCTTCACAGCCACTCCATCTGAAAGAAGCCCCAACAATCAGGGAGAACGGGCAACAGTGGTTGGTCCTCCTTGACGGCAACTCTATCAAGGAAGGCTTCTGCCTGTTCACGGCACCCGAAGCAAGTTACGAAGACCTGGCTGGCAACACACTGGGCCGCGGTGGCGTCAAAATTGAAGGAGAAGACGGAGTATTCTACCTCACCGAAGTCAAGCCGCTCCAAGCGATCAGCGGAATCGGCGAGACCCCGCAATGGATTTCGCCCAAAAGTTCTGCCTGGGAAATACTACCGGACACTCTATCCGCCATCAGCATAAAGGCAATGATGCCGTACACAGCCGAAGTCTACATTTTCGACGGAATAGCGACATACGTGACGAATTTCAAGCAGGACTTCGGCTACAACGGAGAAATGGACGACCCGAACCGAAGCAATCCTGGCGACCCGTCCAAACTCGGCTTCCTGTACTGGAACGAGAAATCGGACAAAGGACGTAAGGTGGGCACAGGCATCTATATCTGGAAGATATTCTTCAAGTTCGAAGACGGCCACAAAGAAGCACGGACTATCAAAACTGGCGTGTACCGGAAGAACCAGAAAAAAAGCCATTAAAAAAAGCCATTAGGGCAAACCTAATGGCACTCAAAAAGGCGATTTAATAGAAATTAGTCAGAGGTCTGCTTGTAAACCTTGTCGCGGGAAACCTCGATATTCATACCAAGCGAGATTCCTATACGGAACGAAGAAACTCTGAACTTGACCTCGTCATCCGAAAAGGACTTTTGCATCGAAGAGTAATCGACGTTGGCTTCCACAGTAAAGCCCATAGGCAGGACAACACCCACGCCGCAATTGGCGAAATAATTAAGCGGGCGTTCCCACCAGTTTCCGTCCACCGTAAGCGGAGCAAGATAACCTCCCCTCAACGACAAGTACGGAGAAACAAAGCTTTCCCTCGAGATTCGGCCAAACGAAAGCACTGCCCACAAAGGGATAGACGGCGGAGCGGCCTCGGAACCATCACTTTGCTGAGCGCTGCGGAACCCGATACCCGCACCATAGCGCATCGGGGAGAACTCCGCCGAGAACAGAGCCTCGATACCCGCCTCGATAACAAAATCCGCATCCCATTCCTGTTCCGCAGAAATATCCATTGAATCCCTAGAGACGGTCACTTCTGCCGGGAAATAAAACTGAGCAAAAGGCTTCAAGTCAAACGAATGGGAAAAGCCAAACAGGCAAAGGCCAACCAAAAGAAAAAATTTTTTATTCCAGGACAAATTTAATCCTCCACTTCACGTATAAGATAAGAAAAAAAATCCAATAAAAACAAACTCATCGAAAAAAATTACCGTTTTTCCACTTGTTCTAAAAATTTTTCACAACGGATTGTTCCCACAGGTCCGGTTCAACTTGACAAAAGCATTAACTGGGTCTGCATAATTCCAGATTCCCCCGAGACTCGCGACCCCGGCGGGAGCCAACTTCCTAAAATCCTCCATCGAATCCACATCGACGCCGCCACTAAGAATCAACGCAGGACGGCTGTCAAGATTTTCTAAATCAAAGAATTTCCCAACAAGTTCCATACCGAGCGTTTCAACAGCGCCAATCGCCGAAAATGGCTGAAAAACCGGCCCCACCAGCGCTCCCGAGACCCATCCGGGCAAATGGAGATACTCGTCGAGACTTGAGACCCGAGCAACGCAGTTTATCCGTTTCCAGCTTTCCGGGACATCCCCCATCAGTAGCCGCGCATCGCAGATGCATCCACGCACATCCAGCCGCTCGGCCGTGTCCGGCGTACCGGACAACCAAATACGGTCACGGCACTCCATCGAAAGCCCGAGCAACCAACGTTCGTAATCATCGGAACTGGCACGACCACCGGATCTAGAGCGTTTATCTAAAATCAGCCGCGTAAGCCCGCGACGGAACATTTCCTCGATATCGTCGTATTCCGAGGCGAAATCATCCGGAGATGTAATGACCCATAACCGCATAGGCAAAATATAACAAAGATGCAAGTTTCACCCAATAAATCCCCAAAACAACATTAGGCGACCATCAAACGCGATTTCTCCACATTCCCAAATGCTATCTTTGGGTTCTCTTATAGAGGTTTTATGAAGTTGAGCAAATACCCAAACGTTATTGCCTTCCTGATATTCGTCTTTTGCAGTATTTTTGTGCAAATGGGGTTGTTCGTCCACTTCCAGCGCTGGCTGTCCTTCTCGTTCGAGGGCTCCGCATTCTGGTGGCGCAGCATGCTTCTCCAGGTCGCCATCTTCGCGCCGAGCATTTTCATGATGCCGGCTGCAAGCTATTTCGCGGGGCACTACCGTAAAGGCCGCGTCATGGCCTGGTCGTCGGTGGGTATGCTCGCTTCGGTCATCGCCATCGTCGTGTGCTATGTCGCAGGCGCCGAATGGGTCGCCTACGGGCTGCTGGGGCTCTACGGCGTATTCCTCGCCGTGCTCACTCCCGCAAAACTCGGTATCATGAAGGAGATGGTCGAACGCGAAGACCTCGTAAAAATCAACTCGTGGTACATGGCACTTTCCGTACTCGGCACGGCATGTGCAGCCTTTTTTGCCATGGGGCTTTCGGGCAGACCGGATTCCCCCGTCAGCATCGCCCTTACCCTCTGGATTTACCTGGGGCTGACCGCCATCGCCTCCATTGTAGCCTTCTTTATCAACGTCGGTAAGTCGCACACGGGGCTGAGGATGCGCTCTACCCGGCGTAATTTCGCCGCCACCTGGCGCCACCCCATCGTCCGCCTCTCTATCCTCGGGCTTTCCGTATTCTGGGGTGTGACCCAGATATTCCTCATTTTGATCCAGAACATGACCGACATGCTCAACACGGCGGTCATCCCAATATCCATGTTCATCGCCACGGCAGGCTATGTTTCGGGCGCCATCTCCGCAAGCAAGGCGTCGAAGGGCTTTGTCGAAACAGGCCTCATTCCGCTGTCGGCGGCAGCGTCGGCAATCACGATGTTTGCGCTCCCCTTCGTCCACAACGGATGGTTGCAGGCGGTACTTTACGGCATTATCGGCTGGAGCGCGGGTTGCGCATTCGTCATCCTCCGGACGGTCATCCAGAACTTTACCCGCCCCGATACCGCAGGGCGTATCCACGCTGTCGCGAACTGCATCCAGATGGCCTTCCTCGTGCTCATCATGGGAGGGCAGACATTGCTCCTCATCTTTACACCAGTGACGCTCGACTACTGCTTCATGATTCTTGCGGTCATCCTCACGCTCTGCTTCATCGCGAACTTGAGGAACAACCACATGGCCCTGCTGCGCGCCGCTCTGCGTTTTGCCTTCTCCTTTGTATTCCGCTACAGGGTTAAGGTCTCGGGAGTCCAGAACATCCCCGAATCTGGGCCGCTCCTTCTGGTTGGGCCGCATTTCAGCTTCATTGACTGGGCCGTACTCCAGATGGCCTCGCCTCGTCCGCTCCGCATCGCCAGCAACCGCAACACCTTTGCCGACTGGTACCAGCGTTGGCTTTCGCACGGCAAGTTCCTCATCAACATCAACCGCCGCGACCCGGGCCCCGCCATGGAAGAAATCCATAATGCGCTCCGCAAGGGCGAAGTCGTGGTGATTTTCCCCGAAGGCGAAGTCTCGAAGGCTCCGTTTGTTTCCAAGTTCTCGCTCGACTATTCCAAGGCTATCGAAGGGACGGGCGCACAGATTGTCCCGTTCTACATCCAGGGCCTCTGGGGTAGCCGCTACAGCCACGCCTCCGAAAGCGTAAACCGCCCGCAATCCTTCAACCGCGTCATCAGCGTCGGTTTTTCCAAACCACTCCCCGCCGACGCATCCGAAAAGACAATCCGCGAGGCAATCCAGTTCCTGAGCGCCGACATCTGGAACCTCGCCATGGACCACTCCGAATCCATTATCCCGCTCTGGTTCAAGGCCATGCGCAAGCGCCGCTCCCGCGTCATCCTGATCGACCCGGTCGGCAACCATGTAAACGGCTACGGCATGATCCGCCTCTGCCACTACTTCGGCAACATCATCCGCTCGGTCGCGAAGGGCGACAAGAACGTAGGATTCATGCTGCCGACCAGCAGGGACGCAGCCCTCGGAATCATTTCCATTCTCGGCACCGGCAAGACATCGGTGAACTTGAACTACACCGCCCCGGTAGATACAATTCTCGGCTGCATCGAAAAAGCCGACATAACGGCCATCGTCTCGACTCGCGCCTTCTTTGAAAAACTCTGCGGCAAGAATCCCTCGTTCGGCCAGATTGCCGGTAAATGCGAACTCATTTACCTCGACGAAGAAGAAGCCAAGATAACCACGTTCGACAAGATTATCGATGCCATCACCGTCTACGTATGCCCGGGTGCCATCTTGCGCAGGCTCTGGTTCTCTTCGGCCAAAATCACTGACGACGCGACAATCCTTTTCAGTTCCGGTTCCGAAGGCACCCCCAAGGGAATCCAGCTCACGCACAAGAACATCATCTCGAACGCGCAGCAATGCGATTACGTGGTCAAGCTCTGCCGTACCGACGTGATGACGGCGCTACTCCCGCTGTTCCATTCCTTCGGATTTACCATGACATTCATGATGCCGCTCCTGGACGGTGTGCCGATGGTGCTCTGCCCCGACCCGACCGACATCAAGACACTCGCCCGCGTGTGCGCCCAGTACAAGACGACTATCATGATGGGTACGCCCACGTTCCTGCGCGCCATCGCCATCAACCGCTGGGTCCACCCCATGTGCCTCGATTCGCTGCGCTATATCATCGCAGGTGCCGAAAAACTCCGCCCCGAAATGCGCGAAGCGTTCAAGCTCAAGTTCGGCAAGGATATTTACGAAGGTTACGGTTGCACGGAGCTCACTCCGCTTGCGGCCATCAATGCGCCCAACGTACTTTTGGACGATTTCTTGACCATGGAAAAGTGCAGCGATTCTACCAGTATCGGTCTGCCGCCTCCGGGAACCATCACCGCCATAATCGACCCCGAAACGAACGAGTTCCTGCCCCAAGGCGAAGAGGGCATGCTCGTGGTCACCGGCCCGCAAGTCATGAGAGGCTATCTCAAAGACAAGGAGAAAACCGACGTGGCTGTTATCGAAATGGATGGACGTCGCTGGTACAAGACCGGAGACAAGTGCATCATCACGCCGGACGGGTTCGTACAGATTCTCGGGCGTTACAGCCGCTTTGCAAAACTCGGTGGCGAAATGATTTCGCTCACCGCAGTGGAACTCCGCATTGCCGAAACGAAAATTTTGGACAACACGGAATTCGCTGTCACGGCAATCCCCGACTCGGTCAAGGGCGAACGCATCGTGCTTTTGGTCAAGGGCGATTTCGACGGCGAAGAAATCTCGCGCAAGCTCCGCAAATCGGGCATTCCGCCGCTCATGTTGCCGGGCTCCGTATTCTGCGTCGACGCCGTGCCGAAACTCGGCAGCGGCAAATGGGATTTCACCGGGATGAAAAAGCTCGCCACAGAACTCGAAGAAAAAAAGAAAAAGACAACCTGATTTTTAAGACATGGGCATTGTAGAAATCATCATCGTCGCAATAGTCGAAGCGATGGACTGCTTCGCAGTCGCCATCGCCACGGGGCTTTCCAAATCGGGAATTCCCTATAGCCGGGCCATGCTCCAAGCAGTCAGTTTCGGCGTTTTCCAAGGTGCGATGACTCTCCTCGGGTACTTTCTCGGTAGCTTCGCCGAACGCTGGTTCAACGCCATCGGGACTCCCATCGCCTGCACCATCCTCTGCATTTTAGGAGCACGCATGGTCTGGGGAGCCGTCCGTGGAGATACCGGCGAAGAAGAAGGCGAAAAAATCGCTGCGAAGAACCTCACGATTGCAAATATCCTTCTCCTTTCGGTGGCTACAAGCATTGACGCATTCGCTGTAGGCATTTCGTTCGCCTTTGTGAATGCAAACATGGTCTTTGCCACATCGGCTATCGCGTTCGCAAGCTTTGCCATGGGAGTCATCGGCTACGAAGCCGGCCGCCATGCCGCAAAAAAATTCAAGACAAAAATCCCGGAGATTATCGCCGGGATTATTCTTATTGCGATCGGTATAAAATTAGTAGTTGCCGGTTAGGTTTCCATCCAGTCGCTGTAGCTCGCATCGCTGGGCATGCGCCAATCGGCGCGGGGCGATAGTGAAATCGTACCGACCTTCGGGCCATCGGGAATGCAACTGCGTTTGAACTGCTGCGTAAAGAAACGGCGCACAAAAACCTTGAGGGCCTTTTGTAATTCCTCTTCGGTGTATTTGCCCGCAAAGGCGTAATTTGCGAGGAACAGAAGTTTTTGCGGCGGCGCACCGTACTTTGCAAAATGGTATAGATAAAAATCGTGGATTTCGTAAGCGCCCAAGATGCTTTCGGTTTTCTGGGCAATCTGCCCGTGAGAATCAGCGGGCAATAGTTCCGGCGAAACCGGCGTATCGAGGATATCGCGCAACACGGCTGCAAGTTCTGCCGCCTTTTCTTCGTCGGCAGAGAATTTCCGGGCATGGTCCGCATACCAGTTCACGGCATGGCGCACAAGCGTTTTCGGGATATCGCAGTTCACGGCATACATCGACATGTGATCGGCATTGTAAGTGCTCCAGCCGAGTGCAATTTCGGAAAGGTCGCCCGTACCGATGACGATTCCGTGTTCGCTGTTTGCAATATCCATCAATATTTGCGTGCGTTCACGGGCCTGTACATTCTCGTAAGTCACATCCTGTTTTTCTGGATCATGGCCGATGTCAACAAAGTGTTGCAAGCAAGCCTTACGGATGTCGACAGTCCTGAGTTCTACGCCCAAAAGTTTTGCAAGGGAGGCCGCATTGTCATGGGTGCGTTTTGTCGTGCCAAAACCGGGCATCGTCAGTGCGAGAATTTGATTGGCGGGGCGCTTTAAAAGCTTGAACGTTTCTGCAACGACGAGCAAAGCTAGCGTTGAATCGAGACCGCCCGAAAGCCCGATAACAGCGCGGGCAGAAAGTGACTCTTCGAGTCGCTTTGCAAGTCCTGCGCACTGGATATTGAATATCTCGGTGCAGGACTTGTCGCGAGTTTCGATAGATGCAGGCACAAACGGCGTCGGCGACACAAAACGGTACTTGAGGGAATCCGTCGAACGAATCCCCTCGAAACTCGCCGCCCGCGCATACACACTCCGGCCATCGAAATCCTGGAACGAACCTTCGCTCAGGCGCAGCATGTTCATGCGTTCCACATCCACATCGGCGTAGATGATTACAGATTCGCGACAGAACGGCTTGTTTTCGGCAATCATCGTCCCGTTCTCGGCAATCATCAAATGCCCGCTAAAAACCATGTCTGTCGTGGATTCATAGACACCGGCAGATGCGTAAACATAAGCGGCCATGCAACGCGCCGACTGGCTCATCACCAAATTGCGGCGATAATCGCGCTTGCCCACCAGCGCATCGCTTGCAGACAAGTTCACAATCACGTTCGCCCCCGCCAAGGCCAGTTCCCCGCTCGGAGGAGCCGCCGTCCACAAGTCTTCGCAGAGTTCCACGCCCACACGGATTTCGGAGCCATACCCCTTTACCGTAAAGAAGTTCGTCACCGGCACATCGCCAAAGCAATCCAGATGGCAACGGAGCGCACCGCCGCCTACTCCCCCACGCAACAAGTCGCGGCCACTTGAAAAATGGCGCTTTTCGTAGAACTCGCGCTGGTTCGGCAAATGAATCTTGGGCGTTACCGCAACGAGTTTGCCCTTCTGCAAAAAGGCGCCGCAGTTGTAAAGACCACCGAACATGCGGAGCGGGAGCCCCACCGCGATTACGGCATCGCTATCGGCAAAGGCGTTTGCAATTTCCTGCAACGCCTCCAGACTCTTCTGGAGTAACAGTTCCTGATGGAAAAGGTCACTACAAGTGTAACCTGTGATGCACAGTTCCGGAAACACCACGAAACAGGCATCGTTCTTGATAGCCTCGGTGGCGCAACGGATAATTTCGTCCGTATTATAGGCGATATTGGCGATTTTTAACGTCGGGCAAACCGACGCAAAGCGATAAAAACCAAACACTAGTGGCCTGACTTGATTCCGAGCTTGTTCATGCGATAGTTCATCATGCGCGGGGACACGCCCAAATCGCGGCCTGCAGCAGAAAGGTTCCCGTTATTGCGTTTGATGGCCTCGGTGATGATTTCGCGTTCATAATTGTTCATCATCACCTCAAGCGGAGCCACCTTGGTCGTCGCAACCCCAGTCGACCCCACGCTCAAACTTGTCTGCAACGACGGAGGCAAGTTATAACTATGAACGCAGTCATCGGTTGCCGTGAGCACCGCACGTTCCATGCAGTTTTCGAGTTCGCGCACGTTGCCCGGCCAATGGTAGCTCATGAGCAAGTTGATGGCCGTTGTCGAAAGGCGCTGCACCTTCTTGTTGTAGCGCAAATTCATCTTTTCAATGAAGTGCTCCGCAAGCAAGATAATGTCGGATTTGCGCTTTGCCAAGTCGGGCATGGCAATCGGGAAAATGTTCAAGCGATAGAAAAGGTCTTCACGGAACTTGCCCTGCGCAATCAATTCTTCCAAATTGCGGCTTGTGGCCGCCAAAAAGCGCACGTCGGAATGCAATTCTTCGTTGCTGCCCACGCGACTGAAGGTGCGTTCTTGCAAGAAGCGCAACAGTTTGACCTGCGTTTGCATCGTCAGGTCGCCAATTTCGTCGAGGAAAAGCGTGCCCCCGTTGGCCGCTTCGGCACGGCCAATACGGCGGTTCACCGCACCCGTAAAGGCGCCCTTCTCATGGCCGAAAAGTTCGCTTTCCACCAAGTTTTCGGGGAGAGCCGCACAGTTGAGCGTAATGAAAGGTTTGTCCTTCCTTGCCGACAAATTCACAATGGCGCGGGCAATCATCTCTTTACCCGTACCGCTACCGCCGCGAATGAGGACAGTCGCATCGCTCGGGGCCACCTGACGCACCTGTTCGTAAACAAGCTGCATCTCGCGGCAGTTGCCCACTAGTTCGCCCGGGTTGTTCGAAAGCATATCGCGGAGTTTGCGATTCTCTTCGAGCATGGCCTCGCGTTCGTTATGCAGCTCGATACATTCGTTCGCCGCATCGCCCGTGATATTGGCGATAATTTCGAGCAAAGCGACATCGCGGTCCAAATCTGTTGTTCCGTCTACAGGGCGGTCAATCGAGAGCGTACCGATTACCTGGCCGTCGTGAATCAACGGCACACAAATAAAAGCGACTTGAGATTCGTAATGGCGGCTTCCCGTGCGGTTCAGGAACCTGGAATCTTTGCGCAGATCAGGAATCACATGGCTAATACCACGTTCGGCCACATGCCCCGTAATGCCTTCGCCCATGCGATAGGAACCACGCTGTTTTTCTGATTCGTCAAGCCCGCGTGACGCCTCGATTTTAAGAGTATCGCCAAAGAGCAGCGCAAAAGTGCCGCGCAACATGCCAAGTTCGGATTCCAGAATGCCCAGCACGTTTTCAAGCAATTTCTCCACATTACGTTCGTGGATAATCGCGACGCTGATTTTCTGGACCACCGAAATTTCGGATCTTACAGGAGAAGGCATGGACATAAGATAGTAAATGAGGTTGGGGGTTGGGAGTTAGTAGGAAGTAGGAAGTAGGAAGTAGGAAGTGGTTAGTGGTTAGTGGTTAGTGGTTGGGGGGTATGAGGTCGGGGCTAAAGCCCCTTTGAGGACGCTGCGCTGTGAGGTATGTGGTAGTAGACTCGCAGCTCATTGCTCATAGCTCACGGCTCATAGCTCAAAGCCTTGCATAGCAAGGCGACCTCAGAGCTTCTCCTTGATGCGCTGGAGTGCAATTTTCGTACGTTCATAGTCTCCGAAGGCGGTCAGGCGGAAGTAACCTTCGCCGCAGGGGCCAAATCCACTACCGGGAGTTCCCACGACTTCGCAAGTGGCGAGCAAACGGTCGAAGAAGTCGAAGGACTTTTCGCCATCGGGAATTTTCCACCAGATGTACGGGGCATGTTCGCCGCCGAACACCGTGTAGCCCGCAGCCGTGAGTTCCTGGCGAATGACTTTCGCGGTGCGCATGTAACCGGCGATGACGTCCTTGGTCTGCTGCCAACCAATCGGAGAATAAATCGCCTCGGCGGCTCGCTGCGTCACGTAGTTCACGCCATTGAACTTGGTACACTGGCGGCGGTTCCACATGGCATGCAGCTTCGAAAGTTCGTGCGGGATGACCGTGTAGGCGCAGCGCACGCCCGTAAAGCCGGCCGTCTTGCTGAAGCTGCGGAATTCGATGGCACAAGTACGCGCCCCCGGAATTTCGAAAATGGAATGTGGCAGCGTTTCATCCTGGATATAGCAGTTGTAGGCGCCGTCAAACAGAATCAACGCACCCGTCGCGTTCGCAAAGTCGACAAATTTCTGTAAAGTCTCGCGGCTGAGAACCGTACCCGTCGGGTTGTTCGGGCTGCACAGGTAAATGAGCTGCACCGGATTCTTGGGCAAGTCCGGCTGGAAGTTGTTCTCGGCAGTTGAGGCGAGGTAGGTCACTTCGGAGAAATGCCCGTCAGCCTGGAGCGTTCCGGTACGGCCTGCCATCACGTTGGAGTCCAAATAGACCGGATAAACCGGGTCCGGAATGGCAATCTTTACATTTTCTGAAAAGAGTTCCTGGATATTGGCCACATCGCACTTGGAACCATCACTCACGAAGATGTCGTTCGGGTCCATTTCGATACCGCGGGCGGTATATTCCCCACGAACAATAGCCTCGCGCAGGAAGTCGTAGCCCTGTTCGGGGCCGTAACCGCGGAAGGAGTCCTTCACAGCCATTTCGTCGACGGCCTTGTGCATGGCCTTGATGACTTCGGGGATAAGCGGAGTCGTCACGTCACCGATACCCAGGCGGATGATGTCAGCCTCGGGATGCACGCCCTGGTATTCCTTGATTTTATGGGCGATAGTAGAAAAGAGGTAGCTGCCAGGCAGGCGGTCGTAGAAGGAGTTGATGTAGGATTCGTTCATAATCAGGTTTGAGGTCGGCGCGTTGCGCCTTTGAGGTCGCTGCGCTTTGAGGTATGAGGTGAAGGAAGTGGTTAGTGGTTGGTGGTTAGGGGTTAGGGGTTAGGATCTAGGGGCTAGGATCTAGGGAGAAATATCACGGCTTCGCCGTCTTTTATTGACGCACAAAGTGCGTGATTCTTTTTCTCTAGTCTCCCACCTAAAGGTGGCCATGCCCACATAAGTGCTAAAGCACTAAGTGGTCAAAGGTAGCCTCTATTCTCTAGCCTCTCATTACAATTTCTCCTTTGAAAACTTCTTGCGCGGGGCCGGTCATGAGGACGGGGCCGTCTTCTTCGTGCTTGATGTGAAGCGTTCCTCCGTCCAGCACGATGTCGGCCTCGGCGCCCACGCGGCCCGTGCGCTGGGCCGCAACGAGGGTTGCGCAGCTACCAGTGCCGCAGGCCATGGTGACGCCGCAACCCCGTTCCCAGACCCGCATGCGGATCTGGGTGGGCGCCACCACCTGCGCAAATTCGATATTGCACCTGTCGGGGAACTGCTTGTCGACCTCCAGGATGCTCCCCCACTTTTCCAGCTGGATTTTCTCGATATCGTCGACGAAGATGACCGCGTGCGGGTTGCCCATCGAGACCGTCTCGGCGGTAAAGTCAAAACTGTCGGCGGTGAGCTTGATGGAGCCCAGGAAATTCCTTGGCATCCCCATGTTGACGCACACGCGTCCATCATCCAAAAGCGCAGGCTTCACAAGCCCGCTCTTGGTGTGCAAATTAAATTCCTTTGTATCGCTCGATTTTGCAAGCCCGCGACTGACGATGAACTTGGCCACGCAGCGGGTCGCATTCCCGCACATGGCCGCTTCCGAACCATCCGCATTGAAGATGCGCATCTCGAAATCGATGCCGTTCGCAACCGCCTTAGACGCGGGACCCACGCCAGCCTTGTCAATGACTAGGCAGCCTTCGCCGTCCATCGGAGTCACGATGACTACTCCGTCGGCGCCGATGCCGAAACGGCGATCGCAGAGCCGAATGACGTTTTCTGTAAAACCTTTGCCGAAATCAGGAGTTTGCCCCGGTTCCAGGAGCACGAAATCGTTACCTAACCCGGTCCATTTTGAAAATTTCATAGGCATTTTTTCTCGCTACGCTTAATTTTGTTAGGCAAATAGCAAAGAACATGCCAACTTTACAAAAAATGTTAAATCAAGGCAAAAACAGCAAAAAGAGGCTTTTACAAATCGAGCACACCAAAATACTATTTACAATTTATGTAAAAATCGTATTTTGATTTACATAAATTGTAAAAAATATCTAGTAATCTAAGCAAGTCTCGGTTTGCCTGTCCAACCGAGTTTTTCGCGGAGAGCACCCACGAATCCCGTATGGCGCATGCGGATGAACGTCGTCACCGAAGCACTTTCGCTCAAGGTCACGTATTCGCCCTGCTTCATCTCGACAAAACTGCGTCCGTCAAAGACGAGGTCCAGCGAGCCGTCCACAGCCGACTTGATTTGCATCTTCTTGTCGGTCAGCGAAAGCACAAGAGGCCGCACCGAAAGGCTGCTCGGGGCAACAGGAGTCAGCACCACGGCAGGCGTATTCGGATGGATAATCGGGCCCCCTGCGGCCAGGTTGTAGGCCGTCGAGCCGGTCGGAGTCGAAATCAGCAGGGAATCGGCCCAGTATTCAGTGAGCTGGGTGCCGTTGTAAGCCACGTTCACGTTCACCATGCGTTCGGGCATGTGGGGGCGAATATGGAGTTCGTTCAAAACCGTCTGCCGGGCAATGCACTTCTTGCCGCGATAGACAGCGACATCGATCATCATGCGCTCGCGGGTCGAAAAATCCCCGGCCAGCAAATCGTCAAGAGTTTTCGTGAGGCCTTCCACGCGGGATTCCGCCAAGAACCCGACGCGACCCACGTTCACGCCGAGAATGGGCGTATTGTGGCCGAGCGCGATATGCGCCGCCGAAAGCACCGTGCCGTCGCCGCCAATGGCGAGGAGCATGTCCATCTTGTGGAGTTCGGACTGCTTGACCGCGACAATCGGCTTCTTGATGAGGGCCCCGAGCGTATTGATGGCGCAGAATTTTATTTCAGGATGCACCTTCGCCCAGGCGCAAACCTGTTCCAGAGCAAGGACGAGGTCCGCACTCTTGTCTTTGAATCCGACAATGCCTATCCTTTTGAACGGAGTTTTCATGCGCCCTCCTTTTCAGAATTTTCCTGGACCAGCACGCTCTTGAGCTTGTCGACAATTCCCGGGAAGCACTGTTCCACAACCTCGACATGGCCGACAGGTTCATCGTTCTGGATCGCCAGCGAAAGCACCGTAAGCGCGAGGCCGACCTGCGGCCACTCGCCGCCATCGAAATCGCTACCGTTGACAATGTTTTCCATGCCGCGAATGACAATGCCGTCGTCGTAGACGCCCACTTCGACGCCTGTCTTGCGCAGGTTCTCGGCCAAGAACTCGTTTACCGGCCGAATCTGTTCACGCACTTCCTTGGGCAAACGGAGAATCGTCTCGCCACCCGCAAAACAGGCCGCCACCGAGAGCAACGCGTACTCCTCAAGCGATGTCGAAATAATTTCTTCGGAAAAGCGGCGGCCTTGCAAGCGTTTGCCTGCAGCGAGCGGGCGGATTTCCAAATCCCCGAACACATCCCCGAACTTTTCGCGGCGAGAGACCGTCTCGATGTTGGCTCCCATGCGCTTGAGGCAACCGAACGCCCCTGCACGTCCGCCGTTCAGGTCGACATTCTTGACCTTCACGACCGTATCTTTATGGACGCCGCCGACCGTCACGAGCAAGGCAATCGCAAATGCTTCTGTCGAATCGCTGGGAATGTAATAATCGCGGGCGGTAATCACCTTCGTCTCCGAAAGTTCCGTTGCCTGGGTGCGTTCAATCTTTTTTCCTTGGGCCATCATGAGACGGCGTTCAAATTCGCTCAGCTGTTCCATGCCACGGCCTTCGTACTTGAGCGCTACGCCGAAGTACTGGAGCATACGCGTCAGCTGGTCGCGCACCACGGAAGCTTCTTCGAATGCAAGGTATTCGCTACGGACAAGCGTGCGCAAAAGCAGGCGGTTTCGCATGATGTAGGGAACGTTGCCTAAAGAATCCTTCCGGATAGGCGGTTCTGCCATGTCGAAACAGAAGGCGAACCGGGCCGGTTCGTCGGCCTGCACATTCACCTTGAAATATTTCTGGAGCAATGCCTTGGCGGCATTCACGGACGCAACGCCCGCTTCATCGCCGTCGGCAGCGAAAGTATAAACCGTATCGCAGGACTTGCTTGCAAGCGTCCACAGAAGCACGCTTTCGTATTCCGGGAAATCAATCGGGAGCAACGTCGGCACGGAATACTGGAACCCCTTGCCCGACACAACCAATTGGTGCCCCTGCTGTTCGTACTCGAGACCGAACTCCTTCAATGTAGCGGCAAAGCGCTCGGCACCCGTTGCCCAGGCGAAATCCTCGAAGACGGTGCGCCCATTCACGAGCAGCGCCATGAGGAGTGCCAGTTTTGTACGTTCGCGGTCCGGGTTAATCAACAAATCCATTTCAAACAATCTCTTTACAAATAAATTGAAAACTAACGTTCCTTGACTTCGTACTCGAGATAGCGGAGCACGTTAACGGCACGGGCAGCCTCTTCGGGAGTCTTGAACGCGAGCAGCAAAGTCCCCGCCACATTCTCGCGCACCTTCATCAGTTCGATGTCGCGGATATTCAAACCTTCCTGGGCAAGCGGCTGCATCACGCTGAGGAGCGCACCCGGCTTGTCCTTGAGCTGCACGGTAATTTCGGAAAAAGAAGCGGCGGCGTTCCTGCCCGGGACAAACAAGCTCGCTCTCCCGTCGTTGCCGGCCTTGAAAATACGAGCCAACGCCTCGGAATGGTCGTTCTCGCCCTCGGCAAGCGGCTTTGCGCCGTCCACCACCTCAAGCGAATTCATCGCATTGATCGTCTTGTCCAAGCCTTCGCGGACTTCGCGCAAGGCAAGCACAGTCTCGTCGCGGTTCGTGACGGCAATGTCGTGCCACATTCCCCAGCCGCTCGCGGCAATGCGGGTCATGTCGCGGAAGGCGCGCCCCGCATAGTGCTGGTAATTGTGCTTGAGCAGGCGCTCCGGCAGCCCCGCAGCAAGCGTAGAGCTCAGCATCTGCGGCATGTGGCTCACCCAGGCCATGGTCCGGTCGTGATGTTCCGGTGGGAACACGACCGCGTTGGCTCCCAAAAAGCGCACCAACTCCAGGAGCGGAGCGTAAACCGATTCGTCCGTCCCTTCTGGCGGGCACACGAACCAATAAGCATTCTCGTAAATCGCCGGGTCACTGAACTCGCAAGTTCTTTTCTCGGAACCGGCCATCGGGTGGCTACCCACAAAGCGGAATGGCCGCGGGAGCCTTGCACCGGCCTTGCAAATCTGTACCTTGGTGCTGCCGATGTCGCTCACCAGGCACGGCTTCGCGCTCTCGTTACCGGCCCACGAAACATGGCTCAGCGCATCAAGCGTCTTGAGGATATGGAGAATCGGGGCACAGAGCAAAATCAGGTCGCAATCCTTGGCCCACTCCTCTACCTGGCCGTATTCAAAACATTCGTCCACCAAGCCGAGATCCTGGGCGCGCTTCAAAGTCGAAGGAGAACTCACCGCACGAATCTTCGTGGGCAAACCGGCCTGCTTGATAGCCGATGCGATGGAACCGGCCAACAGGCCGAAACCGACCAGGGCAATGCGCCCCGACGAAAGCCGAGTAGCAAGACCTTCTGCCATCTATTCCTCCACCTTGCGGGTTTCTTCCATGATGACTCCGAAAATTCTCTTTATCGAGTCCGGAGTGAGCGGAGCACCCGACTCATGAGCCAGGCGGGCCTTTTCTGCCACAGCATCCAAGACGCCCTGTTCCCTCGAAGCATCGAAAACGGGGAGCCCCTGCCGCTTTTTTATTTTACCAATCTCTTCGGCATAGGACGCCCGCTTATTCAGGAGGGCAATCAGTTCGTCGGTCAACCCGTCAATCTTCGCGCGCCAGTCATTAATATCCATACCCCCGAATGTAGAAAAAAACAGCCAAACATATCCTTGCACATAGCGAGATATCCGTTGAGGTATAATGAAAATGGGACAACGTCACGAGAATGGAGCGTCGGCCAAGGAAGGGGTGGGTGCAGGGAGGGGACCGTGCGGCCTTCGCAACTCCGAGCTGGGTCCCCTCCCGCATAATCTTCATAATTACGCATTAGAAAAAACAACCACGAAGACTCAACAACACCCCCTCTCCCCCTCATAAAAAATTTTAAATTTTTCGATATGAAAAAGTCAGTACCTATTACACTGCTCACCGGTTACCTCGGAGCCGGTAAAACCACCCTCCTCAATTTCGTCCTCAACAACCAGCAAGGCTACCACGTCGCCGTCATCGTGAACGACATCGGCGAAGTGAACATCGACCAGACGCTTATCGAAAAGGGCGGAAACATCACCAAGGAAGATTCCGGCAAGGTCGTCCCGCTCTCGAACGGCTGCATCTGCTGTTCCCTCAAGACCGACCTCCTGGAACAGATTGCCGAACTCCTCGAAATGAACAAGTTCGACTACATCCTTATCGAAGCGAGCGGCATCTGCGAACCCATCCCTATCGCCCAGACTATCTGCATGGCCGGAAGCCAGCTGCGGAGCCGCGACGGGCGCCCCCTCCCCTGCCACCTGGACAACATCGTCTCCGTGGTGGACGTCGCCCGCCTTGCCGACGAATTCGCCGGCGGCCAGAAACTCCTGGACAAGGACCTCGAAGAAGAAGACATCGCAAACCTCCTCATCCAGCAAATCGAATTCTGCAACACCATCGTGATGAACAAGGTCGATAGTTTGTCCAAAACCGACCTTGAACACGTGAAGGCCGTGGTGCGCGCATTGCAGCCCGAAGCCAAGATGATCGAGACGAACTACGGCAAAGTCGAGATGAAGGATATCCTCGACACCAAGCAGTTCGACTTCGAAAAGGTCGGGAACTCCGCCGCCTGGGCCAAGGAACTCATGAAGGAAACGGCTCCCGAAGACGTCGATGATGACGACGATGACCACGACGAGCACGAGCATCACCATCACGACCATGACGAAGATGAACACGAACATCATCACCATGATCATGACGAACATGACCACGATGAGCATGACCACGAGCACGAGGACCACAGCCATTGCGACCATGAACATGGCGTGTGCCACT
>JAEERM010000135.1 GCA_016285835.1 Fibrobacter sp. | reverse complement strand
GCTTGAAGGACCCTCGCGTGGGTTTTGCCACCATCAGCCGCGTGGACATCACCGAAGACCTGAGCTATGCGAAGGTCCTCGTCTCCGTGATGGGTAGCGACAAGGAAAAGCGCGACACGCTCATCGGTCTCAAGAATTCGGCCGGGTTCATCCGCCAGTTCTTGGGCAAGGGCATCAAGATCCGCAAGATTCCTGAACTTTCCTTTGTGCTGGACGAGAACCTCGAGCATGCGATGCGCATCGAAAGCATCCTCGCCGAACTGAAGAATAAAGGGGAACTCTAGTTGGCCCCTAAATCGACCATTCCCGGTTTTGTCCTGCTGGACAAAGAAGCCGGGGAAACTTCTTTCAAGGCCCTTTTCCCGTTGAAAAGGGTCTTTTGTACTAAGCGCGTCGGCCATGCGGGAACGCTCGACTTGCGGGCGTCCGGGCTGATTATCGCCGCTACCGACCGTGCGACAAGGCTTTTGCCCTTTGTCGAAGCGAAGGAAAAGTGCTACAGTTTCCGTCTGCATTTGGGCTACGAGACCGATACGCTCGAATGGGACGGGGAGGTCGTGGAACAAGATGCTAATTGTCATTGCGAGCGTAGCGAAGCAATCTCCAATGGCATTGTAAACAGTTCTGTTCTTGAAACGGTCCTTCCGCAGTTCACGGGCGATATCGAGCAAATCCCGCCCAAGTATTGCGCTGTCAAGATTAATGGTGTGCGCGCAAGCGACCTCATGGAGCGTGGCCGCAACGTGGAACTCAAACCCCGCAAAATCCATATCTCGTCGCTCAAGGTCATCGGCTGCGTCGAAGAAGCCGACCCGACCTGCACAGGGAAATGCTTTGCCGCGTTTGACCTCGTTTGCGAATGTTCCAAGGGCACCTATATCCGAGCCCTGGGTCGCGACATTGCCCGCGCTTTGGGAACGTTCGGTTGCGTTTCCCGGATACGCCGCCTGCGCATCGGGAAGGTGACGCTGGAACGCGCCGTGAAGGGTGCCGACCTGACCGCTGCTGACTTGGTGCCGGTCGACCAGGTGCTGGATTTCCCGGTCGTGCGCATGAACGACAAGGAACTTGCTTCTATCCGTAACGGAAATTGGATCCCGTGGAAGGTTCCTGTAGAGAATGTGGGCCCCGAAGGCCGCGTGTTTGCTGCCAACAGCGCGGGCGAAGTGCTAAGTTTGTGTAAGTATGAGCCGGGCCGGATCATGGCGGATGTGTATCTGGCGAGTGACGGCTAGTTTTAGGTTATTTGAATGAGTGCGGAAGACGAAAAGAATTTGAAGGATAACGTCGAGCGCCCTGCGGTCCGCCGCGCGGTGACGATGGGAAATTTTGACGGTTGCCACATGGGCCACCAGGCGCTTTTCCGTACGCTCAAGGCGGTTGCCGAAGTGAACGGGCTCGTCCCGACGGTGATTACCTTTGAACCGCATTCCAATTACGTGCTCTACGGCCCCGGCGATCCGCTGCTGCTTACGACGACCGAAGAAAAACGCGAGTTTATCGAAAGCCTCGGCCTCGAGTTTTTGGTGTTGCCTTTCACCTCCGAAGTCGCGAAACTCCCGTTCGATGTTTTTGTGCGCCGTGAACTCATCGAGAAGCGCGGCGTGTGTTCCATGTTCTTCGGGCACGACCACTGCTTTGGCGCTGGTGGCAAGGGCAACTACGAGACCATCACGCAGGCATTTCCCGAACTTTCGACAGCGATGCTTTCCATCGTGCTGCACAAGGGCGAACGCGTGAGTTCCTCGGCAGTGCGTAACGCGCTTTTGAACGGCGATGTCGCCCGCGCTCAGACGTATCTCGGTCGACCCTATCGTCTGTCGGGCACTGTGGTTGTCGGCAAGCGTTTGGGCCACACCATCGGTTTCCCGACGGCGAACCTCCAGGTGGAACCGTACAAGTTCTTGCCCAAGGGCGGCGTGTATGTCGCGTCGGCGCGTCTCGGCGGTGGCCAGGGTGAAGAGCGTATCTTCCGCGCGGTGGTAAATATCGGTACGCAGCCCTCGGCTCCGGGCAACCATCATCTTGCCATCGAAGCGTACCTGCTCGACTTTGATGAGGATATCTACGGCCAGCATCTTGCGCTGGACTTGCTCGCCTACTTGCGCCCGGAACAGAAGTTTGCAAGCCTCGAGGATCTTGTGCGGCAAATCGGCATGGACGCCGATACCGCGAAAAACTATAACGGGAACCATTGGGCTGAATAACTTGGGAGGGAACCGTGCAGCGAATCGTCGATTTCGTGAACGAAAAGAAATGGGTTCCCTGCGTCGTCCTCGCATTTTTCGTAGTCTGCTTCTTTGGCGTGTTCTGCCTTATCCATTACTCTGACGGTGACGACGCCATCTTTGACGAGATGGTATCCACGCGCAGCTTTTTCGATTACCTCAAGTTCCGTTACGAGACATGGACCGGGCGCATGGGCGGTGAATCGATGGTGTACGTCGTGTTCCGTTGCGGCGGCATCTGGTTCTGGCGTGTCGCGAATGCCTTGGTGGTCGCGGCCCTGCCGCTTTGCCTTATGAACCTTTGCTTCATCAGCGTCTCTAGAAGGTTAGTTTGTCCGTGCCGCTCTACTTGCGATGTGCCGGGCGCGTTTACCAACTGGGAATTTGTGCGCTTGTTCGTTCTCGCATTGACGGGTTATTTGCTGATGGATGTCATGACGTTTGGCCATGCGGCAGTGTGGGTGAACGGTTCCATCTTTTACACATGGAGTATCGTTTGCGGACTTCTGGCGGTGACACCTGCCGTCAAGAGCGTTTATGCCGGCGGCTACCGCAAGTGGGAACTCGCATATGCCATCCCGCTCGGTGTCATCGCCGCGATGTCTATCGAACAGATCGGTGCCGCTCTCATCGCCTTTATCCTGATTTCCCTTGTGACTGTGTGGCTGCGGCAGCGCCGCATCGATACGGGGCTCGTGGCGCAGACCGCGATTGTGCTGGTCGCCTTTGCCGTCCTTTTTGTGGCTCCGGGCAACGCCTTGCGTGCGGAGGCGGAATATGCGGACTGGATCCCTCCCGAATTCAGGAACCTGGGCGCGGCCGGCCATCTGTTCCTTACGTTCCAGTGGCTCATCTCCTCGTTCGCAAATGAAGGGCGCTTGTTCTTCCTCGGTATTTGGGCGCTCGGTGTGATGCTCCTGCTGCGCCGTGGCGACAAGGGTTTCCGCTGGATTGTTCCTGCCGCCGTTTTCGGCGTGACGGCGCTGTTGCCGTTTGCAAAGGTGAACATCCTTTCGGATGTCGGCCTATATGGTATTGACCCTGCCGTGCCGCTGGCAAAACTGCCTTCGTGGGCGGCCATGATCGTCATGAACAAGGTGGCGCTTTTCTGGTGGACCGCCGCGGTCGCTTTTACGGTACCCTTCTTGTGGAAAGTCTGCAAGTCGCTCCTGCCGCTGTTTGTATTTACGGGAGCCATCGCCTGCGAATTCGTGATGCATTTCTCGCCGACGATGTACGCCTCGGGTGAACGCGTCTATTACATGACAAGCATCCTGTTCCTCTTCATCGTCATCCAGATGTACATGGCGCTTGATTCCGAAAAATGGAAAAATGCCTTTGTCGCCTCTGCCGTCGTCGTAGGACTGCTGAACGCCGCTGTCCAGGCGACTGTAATACTGTCAAAGATGCAGTAAATTTGAACTTGATATCCTTCGGAAGGCGTCCCAGCCGGTTGCCTTTTCGTATGAATTAATTTAGATTGAATCTATACAGAATTTTGCTGTATAGGTCTGAACAATGCAGAAATTTGGCAAAAAAAACAATTATAGAAGGAATGAGATAATCAAATGAGGTATATTCTTTTAGCGCTTTTTTTGTCGGTTTCTATTTTTGCCGAAGAGGTTGTAGTTGTAAATGACCCTTATCAGTTTTATGCTGATGTTTGCGATGGAATGGGATGCGGAACTTATAATATGCCAGAGTGTCATTTGGAATTTGTTGAACCACCTCAAACGATTATGATAAAAAAAGAAAGCTCCTGTGAAAAACAATTTCAAATACGTAAGAAAGGGGCTATTATTTCTTTTTGCAGTTCTAAAATAGATTCAGTGTGTAATCTTCGTCGTAATGCAAATAAACCCTTTGTTTGCTTGAATAATGATAAACATATGCAAGAATGGTTTTTCTATAAAAATAGTGACAGCACTTCTCGAGAAATTCTATTTGAATTAGCTTTAAAAGGTCGTCTCAAGGTAAAAATTGGGAATGTTAATGTTGATCGTATTTATTATACGAAGAAGTACAATCTTCATTGTGATTTTGGTGGCCAGGGCGGAGAAATGATTTTTTATGACAACGACAATTGGCTCCTTTTTAGAAAGAATTATACGATATGGACGTAAATAATTATGGAATTCTGTACTAAAAGAAAGCGAGAAAGAAGTTGTCTAAATGAATCATTTGGGTTGGAAATGCCTAGAAGATGTGAATTCCAAGTAGAGAATGTGTGGCTTGCCTCCCCCCCCCTTTGATGGGTTGCTAAAGGACGTTCCAAACGGAATTTTTGTCCACCTGTTTTTGCAAAATTATTTTGTCTTGACTTGCGCTTTTTGCCGGTTTATATTGTCCGTGTTTGAAACATTGAACGACAATATCGACAGGGGAAATTGCAATGGCCAAGCGCAAGCCGCTCAAGGACTGTATCGTGAAACCGGGCGAAAAGAGCCCGTTTGCAAACTTGCTGGTGGATTTGGCCTTCAAGAAGGCTTTCGACCCGGACAAACCTTCAAGCCGTGAAAACCTTGTGAATCTCCTGAACGACCTGCTGGAGCCTCAGCTCAAGCGGCCCATCAAGAACGTGTGGACTCGCAACGTGGCGAAAAACTTGAGCGGGAGTAGGGAATCCCGCACGGCGATTTTTGACCTGCATTGCGAAGACGACATGGGCAACCTCATTGAAATAGAGGTGCAGATTCGCAAGCAAGACCACTTCCTGAAAAGGCTAGCTTTCTACGCCAGCGAGATAATCGCGAATCAGGCAGAACCCGGCGACGAATGGGATTACGACATAAAGCCGACATACGTCATAGCACTTACCCAACACACGATGTTTGATGACGACCGGATTGTCCACCGCGCTACGGTTACCGATCTGGATACGGGTGAACAGTTTCTGGATACATTCAATTTCACGGCCATCGAACTTTCGAAGGTCCCCTTCTTTATTGAGCCCGGTTCTTCCAGCCTCCGCAAGTGGCTTTTCTTCTTGCGTTTCCTAGATAAGCTTAAGGAACTGCCTGCCGAACTTGACGAGAAAAAGTTCGAACAGTTGACGGAAAGTTCAAAAGTGTCTAAATTCAGTAAAGAAGAATTCGAGGCTTACCAGAAAGTGTATCACGAAAAATGGGACCATAACGTCATGGTGAAGGGCGTATTCGAGGAATTCGCGGATGAGATCAACGCGAAGGTTGCCGAGAGCGTTTCTGAAAAAACTCACGAAATGGCGAAGGCTATGCGTGAGCAGGGCGTGGCAGATTCCATTATCGCGAAGGTATCCGGCCTCTCCATAGAAGAAATCGCCAGGCTGTAATTTCTAATTTGTACAAAATAAAAAACAACCGGAAAGAAGCTTTTCCGGTGTTTTGCTTACGCGTCGCGCGTGAAGTCCTGCTGCATGTTGAAGCTGGGCATTTCGTCGTGCGGGTGGCCGACTTCCACGGCGGGGACTCCGGCGAATGTCGTGTGCGCAGGTACGTCGCAGAGCACGACGGCTCCCGCGCCAATCTTTGCGCCATCGCCGATGTGGATGTTCCCCAAAAGCTGGGCGTGTGCGCCGAGCATGACGCCGTTGCCGATTTTCGGGTGACGGTCGCCGACTTCGTTACCGGTACCGCCGAGCGTAACCCCGTGCAAAAAGCTGACGTTGTTCCCGACGACGGCGGTTTCGCCGATGACGATGTTTGTCGCATGGTCAATCAGGAGCCCGTGACCGATCTTTGCCGCGGGGTGAAAATCCATGCCAAACTTGCGGCTGATGATGTTCTGGAGCATCTTTGCCGGGAAACGCCTGTCTTCGAGCCAGAGCGCATGCGCGACTCGGTAGGCCTGGAGTCCCTGGAAACCCTTGAACAGCAGGAGCGGCTCGAGGTAGCTGGTGCAAGCGGGGTCGCGGAGGACGGTCGCGTTCAGGTCCTTGCAGGCGGAAACGAGGAGCTCGGGGTACTTGACGTACATCGAGTTGAAAATGGATTCCAGTTCCGCACGGTCGACGACTTCGCCGGCCAATTGGCAGGCGAGGGTAACGGAAAGCATGTCCGCAA
>JAEERM010000037.1 GCA_016285835.1 Fibrobacter sp. | reverse complement strand
TGCCGCCCGCCTTCTTCCTTTGTTGTCAATGACATTTCGCCGTCGAATTTGCTGAACCGCTTCACGCTGTTCGGGGTTGCGATAATCATACCAGGGACGATGTCGTGCGTGGTTGCGTCGCGGAAGAGCACTCCGTAATATTTGGAATCATATCCTTCGAGTTGTTTTGTCATGTCTTCGCCGTAGGCTGTGTATATGCCTGACTTGCCACAACCAAAACATTCAAGTTGAGTCATCGTTTTGACTCTGCCACTTTTCCGAATGCCGCAGGCGAGAAGTCCGCGCCCTGTGATGATAAATGCGTCTTCTACTGTCATATAGAAGGGCTCTGAATCTGGGTTGGGAATTGGGCCGGGGCTGCACAGGCCGATTGAGGTTACGGAGCCCGCACCCACGGTACGGCCGCCTTCGCGGATGGCGAAGCGGAGCTGCTTTTCCATGGCGATCGGGGCGATGAGTTTCACCTGGATTGTCACGGTGTCGCCCGGGGTCACCATTTCCACGCCTTCCGGGAGCTGGATCGTGCCAGTCACGTCGGTGGTGCGGAAGTAGAACTGCGGACGGTAGCCGTTCATGAACGGCGTATGGCGGCCACCTTCCTCCTTCGTGAGAACGTAAATCTCGGCTGTGAATTCGGAGTGTGGGGTCACGGTCTTCGGTTCGGCAAGAACCATGCCGCGGACGATGTCCTTCTTTTCGGCGCCGCGGAGGAGGAGCCCCACGTTGTCGCCGGCCTGGGCGTCGTCGAGGAGCTTGCGGAACATTTCCACGCCCGTGACGACGTATTCGGTAGTTTCGCCGAGGCCGACGCGTTCGACCTTGTCGTTGAGGCGGACCCTGCCGCGTTCGATACGGCCCGTGGCAACGGTGCCGCGGCCGGTAATCGAGAAGACGTCTTCGATCGGCATCAGGAACGGTTTGTCGACTTCACGTTGCGGCAGCGGAATGTAGGTGTCGCAGGCGTCCATGAGCTCCATGATCTTGTCTTGATTGTCGGGATCGCCTTCAAGAGCCTTGAGCGCGGAACCGCGGATTACCGGGGTGTTGTCGCCGTCAAATTCGTACTTGGACAGGAGTTCGCGGACTTCCATCTCGACGAGGTCGAGCAGTTCCGTATCGTCCACCATGTCGCACTTGTTCAGGAATACGACGATTTTCGGCACGCCCACCTGGTGGGCGAGCAGGATGTGTTCGCGGGTCTGGGGCATCGGGCCGTCGGTGGCTGCCACAACGAGGATGGCGCCGTCCATCTGGGCGGCGCCGGTCACCATGTTTTTCACATAGTCGGCGTGCCCCGGGCAGTCGACGTGGGCGTAGTGGCGATTTGCTGTGGTGTATTCCACGTGCGAGGTGTTGATCGTGATGCCGCGGGCCTTTTCTTCGGGTGCGTTGTCGATTTCGTCGAAACGCTTGGCACTTGCGAGGCCGCGTGCAGCAAGAGTCGTGCAGATGGCGGCGGTGAGGGTGGTCTTGCCGTGGTCAACGTGGCCGATGGTGCCGATGTTGCAGTGCGGCTTGCTTCTGTCAAAATGTTCTTTTGCCATTTTTTCCTTCCTTTTGGGGTGGTAATTTGTCTCCAACCTTGCTAAAAACAAGTTTTTGTAAGTTTATTTTAAATAAAGATAACAAACAAATTTTTTTTGTTTGGACTGTCGTTGCTGGTTTAATTTATCCTATAAATATTATGTTCTGTTAGATGTAGCGTAAAAATGATGTATAAACATTGTATTACATTTGCAATACAATAAAGGGGGCGATGCATTGGCACCGCTCCCTTTATTGAATAGATTTGTTTATTGACTTAAGGTTTAATCCCTTTGAGCAAGAGGATGACTTTTGTTACGACACCCTTTGCACTGATGAGATCTCCGTTGCTGACTGTAAAGGGAAGGCCTACTTCCAGTGCGACGGATGTCGACAATTTTACACGGACCTTCGCCCTTACCTTCGTTGCAGTCTTGCTGATTATTTCTAGAGTGCTCATTGTTCCAGTTACCAAGGCTGTACGGATTGCAAATTGGAGTTTCAGCTTTGATTTTTCGATGAGGGGCGTTTTTTCTAGAAGAGTTTTCTTGGGCTTTGTTACTTCAATCTCAGCTTCAAATTCCTTACTCTCTTTCACAGAATTCGGGGTTGCAACGACCATGCCACGGACAACGCTTTTGGTGCCGGCGCCCCGAAGGAGCAGGCTTGCTTTGTCGCCTTTTTTGATCTTTGTGACTTGGCCTGCGTCGGTGCTCATGGCGGTGACTACATATTCGGCGGTTTTGCCAAAGCCGATACATGCAACGGTTGCGCCTGTTTGGAGTGTGCCGCGTTCAACCTGGCCGGTGACGACGGTGCCACGACCCGTAATGGTGAATGCATCATCAACGGGCATGAGGAATCCTTTAAGGGGCTTTGGTGTTAAACCGGGGTCTTTTATTGGCATTATTTTCTCCTTTGTTAGAGTGGGGGTGTAAGATTACCTTAAAAAGATAATAAACAAATTTTTTGCCCGGACCGCCGATGGCGGTTTAATTTGTTTAATAAATATTATGTTCCCTTGGATGTACAACAAAAAGAGCGGTGCTTTGGCACTGCCCTTTTAACTGTATTTGGATAAACCCTAGATTTTTTTGAATATGAGCGAGGTGTTGACTCCGCCGAAGGCGAAGTTGTTGCTCATGATGTAGTCTACGTCCATTTCGCGGCCGCTACCAGTGATGTAGTCGAGCGGAGCGCAGGCTGGGTCTATGTTGTTGAGGTTCAAGTTCGGGCTGAACCAACCCTTGTGCATCATGTGGATGCTTGTCCAGGCTTCGATACCGCCACAGGCACCGAGCGTATGGCCGATGTAGCTCTTGAGGCTGCTGATAGGCACTGCACGCTTGCCGAGTGCATTGTAGGTGGCCCAGCTTTCAGCGTTGTCCCCTTGCGGGGTGGCGGTGCCGTGGCCGTTTACGTAGCCGATCGCTTCGCGGGAGATACCTGCATCTTCGATGGCGAGCTCCAATGCGCGCTGCATGGTTTCGGCCTTGGGCGAGGTGAGGTGATCGCCGTCGGTGTTTGTACCGAAACCGACAAGTTCGGCGTAGATTTTTGCGCCACGGGCCTTCGCGTGTTCGTATTCTTCGAGGACGAGCGTGCCGCTGCCTTCGCCAATGACGAGTCCGTCGCGGTCCCTGTCGTAGCTGGCGGGGGCGAGTTCGGGGTGCTCGTTTCTGGTGGAAGTGGCGAATAACGTGTCGAATACGGCGGATTGGGTGGGGTTCAGTTCTTCGGCGCCACCGGCAATCATTGCGTCTTGCTTGCCGTACTTGATGTATTCGTAAGCGGTGCCGATACTGATGCTGCCAGAAGTGCATGCCGTGTTGGAAGTGTAGAGGCGCCCCGTGAGGCCAAAGTACACTGCAATGTTCACGGCGCAGGTCTGCGGCATGGACTTGATGTAGGTTGTCGCGGTAATCTTGGAGCAGTCATCGGTCACAAGCATCGAGAAAAAGTCCACCAGCGGGTAGACGCTCCCCATGCACGAACCGTAGGCAACACCCACGCGCCCGGATTGCAAAAAAGCGGGGTCTTGATCGAGTCCGGAATCTTTGAGGGCTCTGACGGCAGATGCTGTGGCGAGCAAGGCGACGCGTCCCATTCCGCGGATTTTTTTGCGGGGCAGGTCAGGGACTTCGAAATTGACCGGCGCGGCGAGGCGCGTATTCATTTGTGTGTAACGGTCCCAATCGTCTATGCGGACGACCTTGTTCTTGAGCTGGTGAAGGCTATCGAAAATTTCGTCGACTTCGCTGCCCAAGGCGGAAATGCAGGAACCGCCGGTGACGACGACTCTACGGGTCATGCGAGGCCTCCGTTGACAGAAATGACTTGGCGGGTGATGTAGGCGGCACCTTCCGAAAGGAGGAACACTACGGTGGCTGCCACTTCGGAGGGCTTGCCGACGCGCTTCATGGGGACTGTCTGTAGGATGATGTCGAGCGGAGCTTCCTTGATCATCTCGGTTTCGATGACTCCGGGGGCGACGCTGTTGACGGTGATGTTCCTGCTTGCAAGCTCCGTGGCGAGCGCCTTTGTAGCACCGATGATGCCTGCCTTGGAGGCGCTGTAATTCACTTGCCCACGGTTGCCGATGACGCCGGATACCGAGGAAATGGTGATGATACGGCCGATGCGTTTGCGGCACATGGGCATGACGAGTGGACGGACGACGTTGAAGAACCCGTTCAGGTTGGTGTCGAGCACCTTGTCCCAGGACTCGTCGCTCATGCCGGCGAAAGTCATGTCGGCGCAGATGCCTGCATTAGAGACGATGCCGTAGTAAACGCCGTTTTCTTCAATGTCCTTTTCGAGGACTTCCTTGCACTGTTCCCGGTTGCAGATGTCGAATTGCAAAGTGCGGATGCTGCCGCCGGCCGCTTGCACTTTTTCGACGAGAGAGTCGATGGCTGCCTTGCCGCGGTTGTAGTGCGCGATCACGGTATAGCCTGCTTCGGCTACGGCGATGGCGATGGCGCTGCCGATGCCTCCGCTTGCTCCTGTAATGAGAACTTGTTTCTTGCTGTCCATTTTAGTCCTTTGTTTTCCCTATTATTCCCTATTTTTCCAGTACCGTTTTGGGGTCGTCCATTTCGATGGTGTTGATGACTGCTGTTGCGACGATGTTGCCATCCAAGCTGATGTTCCCGTCGAAGGTAACGACATTATCCATGCGCATGGTTTGCTTGACAAAAATCTTTGCGATGGAGTTTTCCGGGAACAGGGGCTTGTTTGCGGTGAAGTTGTTCACGCTCATGATGAACCCGATTTTCGGTTCTTGGCCCTTTGTCTTGCCATAGAGCCCGGAGAGCGCAGAAATGCTTTGTGCCATGTATTCGAAACCGATCCAGACCGGAATGCCGCCGAGGTCTTTGTCGAAGAACATGCTGCCTGGCACGATATCGACTTCGGTGTGGATTTCGAGTTTTTCGAAGTCGTAGTCGATGACCCTGTCGAGCAGGGACATTTTCCCGGAGTGGGGAACGATTTGCATTATGGATTCTTTTGTTTTGTATTCTTCCATGCTAGACCTTTTCTACGATAAGCGAAACATTACAGCCGCCGAAGGCGAAGGAGTTACTTTGGATGCGACGGATGCCTTGGCATCGGTCGCCTTGGCGCACAAGGCGGATTGCGGGGATTTCGGGATCGAATTCCCCGTCGTAAAGATGGACGGGCAAAAACCCTTCGGGGTTTGCGTCGGAGAGGACGAGGCAACAGAAGCCGAGTTCCAGGGCACCGGCCGCACCGAGTGTGTGCCCTGTGAGCGCCTTGGTGGAACTGCAGGGGACGTTGTCGCCGAACACTTTGTGTACGGCGGTGCCTTCCATGGAGTCGTTCAGGCGGGTGCCCGTACCATGAAGGTTGATGTAGCCGATGTCGCTTGGCTTTAGGCAAGCGTCGTCGAGCGCTTTTTCCATGGCAAGGCGAGCGCCCTCGCCGTCGGCTCTCGGGGCCGTGATATGGTCGGCATCGGCGCTTTCCCCGATGCCCGTAATTTTGAATTTTGCGTTAGCGGGTTCCTTGGTGACAAGGAAGAATGCGGAGGCATCGCCGAGGGTGATTCCTGTGCGGTTCTTGCTGAAGGGGTTGGTAGGCGTTGCGGATACAGCCGCTAAGGCATTGAATCCAAGGACGACGGCTAGCGAAGCAATGTCTACGCCTCCGATGACAGCTGCGTCGCAATCTCCTGCGTAAATGTGGTGGCGAGCGGTCGCGATGGCTGTGGCACTGGAACCACATGCCGTAGATTGCAATGCGCACGGGCCATGGATGCCGAATCTGGACATGATGTATTCCAGCGGAAAATCTGCTTTTTGCTTGTCCAGTTTGTAGCCCGCTGGGAATTCTCCGTGCTGTTTTTTATAACGTAGCGCGTTGATAGATATTTCGGAACCGTTGTCGCACGAACCAATGAAAGTGCCGATGCGCCCTGCTCCGTATTTGGCAATAGCCGCCTGCACGCTTTGTTCAATGTCGCACAACGAAATTTCGGCGAGACGGTTTATCCGTTCGTTGTAGTAAGGGTCCTTGGGTGCGGGGAAGTTTGTCGTATCGATGTTCGAAACGCAGAAATGGTCTTCGCCGTGTATGAGCGTGGTGAAATCCCCACGCTGCCCTTTAATGAGTTTGTCAAACACTTTGGCCTTGTCGTGGCCGAGTACGGAGTGGAAACTGAAATCCTGTATGTAGAGGGACTGGTTCATTATACCTGCCCTCCGGTTACTGTGTAGCTGTAATGACGTAGGGAATTGTTCAGTTTGATGGTGTTCCCAGTTTTTCGGATGGTGAGAATGTCCGTATTCCCCTTGGACAGCTTGCGAATCATCGTGCCCCCATCGGTGGTCTCGGTCAGCGTGAACCCGTACGATTCAAAATGCGGTTTGAGAACGGCCATGTCGTAATAGCAGAGTTGTATATCGGCAACGATGTATTCTGCCTTGATTTTCCCCATGTCCATAACAGTGCTGTTGAACCGGATAGAGTCTCGCGTGTATGTGACTTCGGCCAGTGTGTTGCCGAAGGAACTGAACAGGACAAGGCTTAACAGGGAATCGTTCACGCGCATCCAGGCATCCATCGAAAATTCTTTTTCCCCATAACGCCCGTCGATGTGCTGGGGTGCATCCATCGAAATCCCGTTGCCGGAAATGTCGAGCAGGTGGACGAATGTGTCGTCGGTGTAATAGACTGGCTCTGTAGAAAGTCTGTTTTGATTATTGTGGCAACAGCACAAAAAGAGGCTTAGCGCTACGATATGCGCGAGCCCCAAACCCAATGTTCCGTGACGATTGCCTGCAGGTTTCATCGGAGTAAAGATAGAAAAGTTGACGGCTCAGTTCCGCTTCTGTGTGAGCGGCGAAAGGAGGAAGCAGGTGAGCGTACCGATAAATATCGATAGCCCGAAAACGCATACAGGTTGGAATTGGCTCAAGGAGAGCGTTCCGAACGAAAGGATGGTCGTTGCTGCCGAAAGGGCGATGGCGAGTGCTGTTGTGTCGGCATGGTTTCCGCTTTCGCGGAAAAATAGCGAGTAGTCTATCCCGATTCCCAAGGTGAGGATAACGCCTGCGATAGCGAAAAAGTTGAAGTCGATGCCGATAAGCCCGAAAACACTTGCGACCGCAATGCCTGCGCAGACGGGAATGCGGACAATCTTGAATGCGGTCTTCAGGTTGTACACGGGAATGAAGATGATGAACATGAGCAGGTTCGTGATGGCGACGAGAATAATCAGGATATGCGAGATTTCTGTGAGTGACCTGCTGATTTCTGGAACCTTGTTAACGAAGTAGACTCCGTCGCAACTGTCTGCTAGTTTAGATAGTGCTTCTGCGTTTTTCACGTGAAGGGGGAGAACGGTGCTGTAGTAGGCTCCGTCAATTTCTCCGAGCCAGAGCGTTTGGAGTGCATTTTGCCAGTCGCTGGGGAACGAGTCTTCGGGAGTGATGGGGCTGAAGTTTTCAAGGCTCTTTTGGAACAGGGAGTCGCTGCCGAGTTGTTGCGATTTTAGGAAATCGGCCGCGTCGCCTTGCAGTGCTTGTTTGATGGTCGCAAAAAATTCCTGCTGCCTTTTTTGTGATGGGACAAAGTAACTCGTGGCGAGGTAATTGAGGAAGACGGAATCTTTTTTCGCTTGTTCCATCTTGTGTATGAACGCTTCCTCTTTTTGCAAAACGTCTTCGGTGGATGTTCCCTTGACAATGTAATAGCTGCCGCTTGTGCCGAAGTCAATGATTTTGTTGGCGAGCGTCTCGGATTCCTTGAGCGGTTCGGATACCGTGTAGAGGTTGTGCAAGTCGGTTTGAATGTTCAGGCGGATAAGCCCCGGGATGGCGAGTATGCAGAGTAGAGCCGGCAATGCGATTTTTAGCGGCCAGCGCAGGCGGTAATACCAGTCGTACATGTGTGCAAGCGATGCAGCGATGCGCGTTGCTCGCCCAGCACGGGATACGGCTGTTTTGGGAAATGCCTGGAAAAGGAGTAATGTTGTGCAAAGTGCGCTTGCAAGCCCAGTGGCGGAGAATAGGGCCATTTGCCTCAAAAGCGGGAATGGTGCTACAGAAAGCGCAATATAGCCCAGTTCCGTTGTCATGAACCCGAGAAGGATTCCCTTGAGGATGCGCTTGCGAACTTCGCGACCGTCGTGATTTTCCTTGGCGAATTTCCAGTCGGTGAAAAAGTGGATGGCGTAGTCGATGCTGATGCCGATAATACTTGTGCCGAACACCAGCGTGAACATGTGGATTTCCCCGAATGTACTCCAAGTGATGGCGAGAGCCGATACGACAGCCATGAAAACGGAGAAGAGTGTGCTGGCGATGGGGATGAACGTCCTAAATACGGCAATGAGGAGGGTGAGTGCAAGAATGATGGAAATCGTTGAAATCCAGGTGATTTCTTTTTGTGCGTTCTTGGAACTTTCAAAACTGTGGAATGGCACCCCTGACTTGGCGACGGAAATTTCTGGATAACGTTCGCGGAGCGTGTCGATGGCTTTGTTTATCCGTTCCAGGACATGCCCTTCGCTTGCTATCCCTTTTTCGCTGGGATGGATACGTGCGCTCCAGAGAATGTATGTTTTGGTAGAATCGCTTGCAACGAGGCGACCCTCCTTGAGGGAAAGTTTGTTCGAGAGTAGGGGCGAATGTAGCGTAAACCGGTCAAAGGCTTGTGCACCGAGCAGGTAGGGGTCTTCGTCGAGGTGGGAAAGATTGTCCAGGTTGAATGCTCCATAAATGCGCTGGAGTGCTTCGCCGCGTGCGAATTGTACCCCCGCCGTGTCGGAGAGCGCTTGTATGTAAGAATCTCCGAGCAGCGAGAAACGGTGACGGTAGGTGTAGTCGGCGGTTTCTTCGATGGCTTTGTCAGAAACTATATAACGGATGGATTCTAATCGCTGGTCGCCTTTCAATGTGGAATCGAACCAGTCCGCTGCATTGCGTGCAGTTTGGAAATCCTCGTGGCCTACGAGAATGTTCAACTGGTTCATGGTCTGTTCGCCCATCGTCTTTTCGGCATCGGCGACTTCTTGGAGCGAACTCGCTGTCGGGAGGATGGTGTAGAGCGAGGTATCGATATTCCAAGGGCGGGCGCACAGCGCAAGCACGAGCATGGTGGCGTGCACGATGCTCCAAAGGGCAATTCCTATGAACTTTGACTTATTTTTCAAGGAGGGCCTTTTCTTTGGCGGTAAGCTCGCTACTGGGCTTGGGGTTTGAAAGTTCGTACAGGAGGGGGCTCCCGCTCCCGTCTACCAGTTTGATCTGTTCCAGCCAGGTGCTGCCGGTCAACTCTATTGACTGGATCGTTTTCTTTACAGAAGACTCTCTCGGGACAAGGCCCACTGTCCAGGTTTTTCCTTGCCTGTTGAAAAATACGTGGAATCCGGCTTGCAATTTTGCCGTGCTTCCCGAAAAAATGGAGTGAATTGCTTTTGCAATTTGTGCAAAGACAACGTTGTCTTTTGCATTGATTTCGCTGCGCGTACCATTTGCGTTCTGCTGTACCATTCCAGTTTCGGAAATGGCGAGTTGGCTTGCGAAAGGCTTTTCGGTATTCCAGAGGATTCCCTTCTCGTTGGCGATGACGAAGTTCCCGACAGATACAAACTCGCGGTTGAGTTGAGCGATGAACTTGGTCTGTTTGAAATCCCCGCGGACGACTTTGTGTGCGGTCATGGGGGCAAAGGTGCTGTCGATGGCCGTGGAACTGGTATCTTTGACGGGGTGTTTCCAGATTTCCCCATCTGCAGCGAATCCGCTGGTGGCAAGTAGCATGCAGGCGCAGAACAGGGCGGCGGCGAATTTCAGCGGGGAGGGCATGGCGTACCTATGCGTTCGCTTCGGCGAGCTTTTGCCGGTAGGCTTCGATTTTCTCGACGAGTTCCCTGGGGGAGACGATGTTTGTTTCGCGGGTCTTGATGTTGATTGCCATCTGTGTCGTTTCGGCTCGGGTGGTCACTTTGCCGGTTTCGATGTCGACGAAGGTGTAGGTGAGGCGTAACCCGAATTCGTACTCGGTGATTCTCGCCGTGACGCGAACCTTTTGGCGGAACTGGAGTGGCTTCAGGTACTTGACGTGTACATCGACCACTGGCCAGCCGTATCCGTCTTTTTCCATGTCCACATAAGTGTAGCCGATTTTTTCAAGGAGCGCACAGCGGGCTCGCTCCATAAAATTTATGTAGTTCCCGTGCCACATGATTTGCATCGGGTCGACTTCGTAGAATGCGACTTCGATGTCGATGGACGCTTCGATAAAGGGTTCGTTCATGATTCTTGTTCCTTCTCTTCCCAAAAATCAAAAAAATTGTACCACTGGTAGGGATGCTCTTTACAATGTTCCTCGATAAATCCGATGTATTCTTCGATAAGCGCTTGGATTTTCTGCTTTTTTTCTTTGCGGCTGCCCGAGAAATCGGTTGTCGCCTTGTGTATCATGAATTCGTACTTGGAATTTAGGCTGAAGTTCTTGCAGCGGATTCCTACGCCGAAATAGATCGGCGCGCCAATGATGCTTGCGAGTATGAACGACCCTTCGGGAAATTCCGCCCAGTCGCCGAGGAACTTTGCTCGTACGGTGCGGTCGCGGTTCTTTGCGGATGTCCTGTCCCCTGCAATGACAACAAGGTATCCCTGGTCTATTTTGTCCTTGAGCATGATGGCGGAGTCGATACCGATGTTGCTGGCGTTGATGATGTTGTCCATCAGCTTCGGATTCAGCTTGCGCAGCAGGTCGTTGTACCTGGAGGAATTTTCGATATCGACGATGGGGCAGATACGCAAGTTCTTTATCTTAGCGTTCCCGCTGATGTCGCCCAGGGACCGGAACATGTCCAGGTTGCCGAGATGCGATGTCAGGAGGATGGCTCCATGTCCGCTCGTGATGTATTTCAGGAATTCTTCCCGCTCCGCATTATTTTCTAGGTCGGATACTTTCAAGCGTCCCATCCAGCTGAGCTGTTTTTCGAGCATTTGCAAAACGAAACTGAGAACGTGCTTGTAGCTGTCGAAAAGAGTTGGTTTTTTCCGCCCGGTGACCTTCGCTACCCTATTTAAATAGGCCATCGAATTTTTACGGACCGGCTTTGCTCCGAGGAAAAAGAAGAAACATATTATAGCCGAGATGGCTACAAGCAGTGGCCGCGGCAGGAACTTCACCATGAGGGACATGAAGGTGAACGTCCAGGATGTCCCTGCCGACACTTCCTTCCGATCGTACCACTGTGTCTGGGTGCTAGCCATTCTTCCGGTGTTTCCTTGCAAGGAGGACGGGGAGGCGCAGGAGCATGCCGAAGAAGAGCTTGGTATGCATCCAGGAAATGGATATGTTGTCTTCGACCATACGGAAATTGGAAATTCCGTTTTTCGGGTACGTGACTTGGATGGGGTAGAAGTTCATTTCCATGCCCTTCCACTTGAGCTTTACGAGGATTTCGATGTCAAAGCCCATGCGGAGGTTGGAAAGTTTGCGGATGACGGGGAGCGTCTGTTTAATCGGATAGACGCGGAACCCGCACATGGCATCGGGAATGTCGAAGGAGAGTGTCTCGATGAATGTCCAGAAGTTCGTTATCTTGCGTCCGTTTTCGCGGCTTTTGGGGACGGAGGCATCGTATTGCGGAAATCCCGAGATGAGGTTGCCGGGGTGCTTTTTCGATGCCTTGACGAAAAACTCCACTCCTCCCAGGTCGTGTTGCCCGTCGGCATCGATTTGCAATGCGTATTCGAAACCGGCTTTGTGTGCGGCTTCGAGCCCCTGGGTTACGGCATAGCCCTTCCCGCCGTTTTGGGCGTAAGAGATGAGCGTGATTCCCGGAATTTTTTGGGCGATATCTTCGAGGATTTTCTTTGCGTCGGGAGTGTTTCCATCGTCGACGAGAAACACGGGGAAACCTTTCCTGATAATTTCACGGGCCACCGCCTCAACGGTGTGTTCGTGCCTGTAGACCGGAATAACCGCACAATAGGTAGAATCCAGCATGGCTTACGCTTCCGCTCCAATTTTGACGCTGCCGTTAGAGAACTTCTTGCCTTCGGCATTTCTGAAATCGAACGCGATGCGCCCAGTTTCCTTGTCGTAGGAGATTTCCAGGATAACTTTTGTGTCGGGGGGAATCGGGCTCATGAATTTGGTCCGCTGGATTTTATGCATCGTGAGGGGGCTCCCTAGATGCTTGTGTGCAAGATTCATGACGAGGTTCACTTGGACCACAGCCGGGAGCAACTTGAAGGAATCGAAGTGGCCGTCGAAAAAGTCGCTTGTCGAGGGGACTTCCATTTCGATAGTCGCTGTATTTCCCTGCACGTTCACGTTGTGGATTTTGTAGTTCGGGTCTTCTTGTTTGTCTTCGAACAGAGCCTGGATGTCGGCGGTCTTGATTTTGCCCATGGCATCTTGCGGGAGCTCGTCGGGGAATCGCCAGCGCTTGGGGATGACAATCAGTTCAAGGTACTGCGAAAGGAAGTTCCGGAAGAACTTGTTCATTTCGAGCTTCCTTGCTCCCTTGAACTTTTCCTTTCCGTCTTGGTTGAGGGCAACGGCTGCCGCCAGGTATTGGCGCTTGCCGGACATGGCGATGACGCGTACATCTTGCACCAGTCCTGTCTGGCGGATTCGCATTTCGACTTCGGGGAGGGAAATGCGCTTTTCTTCGATTTTGACGATGGAACCGGTACGTCCGAGTAACATGAAACGTCCGTCTGGTTCAAGCTTGATGAGGTCCGCCGTCGTGAATCCGCCTTCGTCGTAGATATAGGGGGATTCTACGTGGAGGCATCCGTCTTGGGTAAGCGTGATGATGTTGTGCGGGAAGGGGGTGTAGAGGGGGCCGTTCTTGCTTTGCCTGTGGGCCATGCAACCTGTTTCGGTACTGCCGTAAATTTCGGTGGGCCAGTACTTGAGAATGCGTTCCGTTGCGGCTGCGGCATCTTCGGGGAGTGCGCCACCCGCCGACAGGATAAACGGGGCTTCGGCGAAATCGATGCTTTCGTATTTTGAACCGGCGAGTCGCTTCAGGAATGCCGGGCTTGCGATAATCACGAGTTTGCGTTTTTTGAGTTCCTTGAGTTCGTCGGAGAAGGCGACGATATTCCTGCGGATCGGGGCACCGCTCATCAGCGCCATCAGGAGCGCGAAAGTGAGCCCGAAAATATGGTGATGGTCTACAGTCCGGATAACAAATGCGTTTTCGTATTTCCCGAGGAACTGGCTCGCGAATATGTTAACCTCGTCTTCCAACTGGATGAACTTCTTGGGCGAAACCTTGGGCTTTCCTGTGGTTCCCGAGGTGTACACGTCCACGTCGGCTTTTTTCGGGTCGAACATGACCCAATTGCCGTCATCTTCGCGCCTGCTGAGGATGTCCTGGATTTGGGAGGCTTCCCCGGCAGCGTGGTCGGTTATGAACGACACGTCTTCCGAACAAATCTCCTTGACGAATTCCTGAGAGTGGTTCGCGGAAATCTTTGCCGTCTTCCCGGCCTGCATCACGGCGAGCAGGGCGACCACGAAGTAGTAGCTGTCCTCGCAGTTCAGTAGCCAAGCTCTTTGCGGCTTTGCCTCGATTTCCTGGCGGACCTTGGAGACATCGGCTACGAAATCGCCCCATGTCTTTATGCTGTGGTCTCCGTTGCCGTCGAAGGCGAAAAGGGAATCGGAGTCTCTGGAGTCGCGGGTGAAGCTAGATACATATTTATATTGGTTCATCTTCTTTTGCATCTTTTTTCGAATGATAAATTCCCCTGAGAAAAGGAGCCCCATGAGAATGTAGGAAATAAGTCCGTTGTACACGGCCCACATTTTGTCGGAGCCGGAGAGGCACGTGTATGTCGCGGCTATCCCGTTAAAAATAAAAAAACTACACCAGACGATAGTCACTTTGCGACAGTAAGGTTCTACGAATTGGCGTAAAGCGGAATAGTCCAGGCTCTTATCGCTCATGCATGCCAGCCGGAACACAAGGCTTGGGCCGGAAAAAAGCGTGGAAGCGAAAAGGACAAGGAGGCTTGCGCTGACGGCGACCGGGTAGAATTTCAGGGAAAGGATATTGTCGGTGATGCAGGCGAGGGCGCAGCAGGCAAGAGCGATTAAAACGAGCAAGCCGCTTTTCAGGGCCTGTCTCTTGCCTTGGCCGGATTTTTTTAGGAGGGGGCGGAGGTTGACAAGGGCGATTGCGAACAGGACAAGGCTCAAGATTCTTGGCCGCAGTCCCCAAAAGTAGAGACCGCAAAAGATAAGCCCTGGGTAAAGAACCGAAAGGGCGGCAAAGGAAATCTTTCCCGCCGCGATTCTCATTTTTTCACGCCCGGTTCCTGGATGAGGTCGTAGATGGCGTCGACGACGTCTTGCAACGTGCGCACGGACTTGAACACTTCGGGGTTGATATTGCGCGGAAGCATGGACTTGAGTTTTACGATGAGGTCGACGGCGTCGATGGAATCGAGGTCGAGGTCTTCGTAGAGGCGGGCTTCCGGTACGATTTTGCTACTATCCAGGCCGAATTCGGTAACAAGGGCGTCCTGGAGTCTTTTCAAGATTTCCGACTTTTCCATATTAGCCATTCTGCTTGTTGGCCGTGATAAAGGCGGCCAGGGAGTTTACGGAGGCGAAATGTTTGCGGGTCTCGTCGTTTACGGCCGTGAAGGAAACTCCAAAATTTTCCTTGATGGCAAGGCCGAGTTCCAATGCGTCGATGGAGTCAAGACCAAGGCCTTCTCCTTCACCGAAAAGCGGGGCGTCGTCGTCGATGTCGGCCGGCGTGATATCTTCCAGTTCCAAGGAGCTAATGATGACGTTCTTGATTTTCGAGTTCAGGTCTTCCATAAATCTCTTTTTGTGTTATTTATGCTTTTTTCCGAACCAAATATAGAAAAAATGTCAAATATTTTTAAATTATATTTACATACTATTCTTTTGTTTTTTCTGCTTAAAATGTCCAGATTCGTCCATATTGTCAAATACAGTTTCTGGGCTCCGGGTTTGGAAGCCGCCGAGGATTTGGCGGCTTTTGCACGTGGGGATAAGGATGTTTCCCGTGTATCCGCGGTGCCTGCGCTCCCGTTCGTGCCGATGCTCATGCGCCGCCGGTTGAGCGATGTGTCCAAGATGGCCGTCTTTGTGAACCACTATGTTTCGGAGGGCCTCCCCGAAGCAAAAATTACGTTTGCCTCGGAATTTGGGGAAGTACGGCAGCAACTGAAGATTTCGGAACACCTGATCGAGACGGATACGGTGTCTCCTGCGGCGTTCAGCCTTTCCGTGTTCAATGCCCCTGTTTCGTGCGCGACGATTGTCGAAAAAAACATGGCCGGCTATTCTGCGGCCTATGCGGGTGCAGGGTCCTTTATAAATGGTTTGAGGGACTGTGCCAATGCTCTGGATACGGGCGAGGGCAGCGAACGCATATTCCTTTTTTCGGACGAACTGGTGCCCGAGACCTACGCGTCGATCGTCGATGGCTATCCAAATGTGCCCTGTGCCATGGCGCTGCGACTATCGTCTACAAAACAGCCCGGCTGCATCGATTTGGATATCGACGAGATTCCAGAAACGCACTTTGCCGCCGAGCAGGCGCTCTGGCTTCTCAAGAAAATTCTCGTGGAGAACGCGTGATGTTTATCTTGCGGCAGATTGCCTACTGCTGGCGCGTGTTCATCAAGTTGATGACGTTCTTCTGGTTCGGGTTGGGCAGCCTCTTCCTTGCGACATTCCTCTTTCCCGTCCTTTATGTGGTGTCCGGTTTTTCTAAGGTGCGGTTCAGCCGCCTTGCAAGGCTTGCCGTGCATTATTCTCACAAGCTTGCCGTTGCCCATGTCGCCGTCTTTGGGACGGGGCGGTTCCGCGTGGAGCACCGGGAACGTTTGAAGGGGCTTCGGTCCAAGGTCATCGTGGCGAACCATCCGTCTATCCTGGATGTGGTTATCCTGTTCTCGCTGATTCCCAATGCCGACTGCATCGTAAAGGGAGGCCTAGGCAAGAACCGGTTCGTGAAGGGCATTGTCAATTCCATCTATATCGTGAATACCAAGACGTTCGAGGAACAGCTGGTCGAAACGGACAAGTCGCTCAAGCGGGGGAACTGCCTGATTATCTTCCCCGAAGGGACCCGCTCCACTCCAGGGGAACGCTGGCAATTCCGGAAGGGTGCCGCGAGGTTTGCGCTCCACTCCAAGTGCGATGTCGTTCCTATTTATATAGGTGGCAACGATCCTGTCGGGCTCAGGAAGCACGACCGCATGTTCAGTGCTCCTCCCACGGAACGCTATCACTACGACCTGGATGTGCTGGAACCTATCCCCATCGAGAAATTTCTGGGGTATCCGCCTAGCCAGGCCGCGGCACTCTTGACGCGGGAAATGCAGGACGTGCTCGAAGCGCGTCGCGCCCAGGCTTTGGCAAAGAAGTAATCTGGATATGGGATGGCGAGGGGAAATTTATGGTGACGGCTAGAACAAGCGAATGCTATATTGGGAAGTGAGGTAAAAAATGAAAAAGGGTATTGGATTTTGTATGGTCGTTGCGGTGTTGATGGGGATGCCGCTCATTTTGGGTGCATGCGCCACGTATGAATCTCATCCAGGGCCCATGCCGATGCATGGTCTCCCGAACTGCGACGGCTTGCACATGAGGAACGCGCAGTGGGTTTACAACGACTCTTACGGCAACCGTGTCGATGTTGTTGGAAGGTGCGTCCAAGGAATGATGCATGGTGGGTTCGAGTATTCCATGAACGGGACCTTGGTGGCCCAGTCCAAGTTTACGCGGGGCACGGAAATGAAAACCGCTTGCCTCGTGGGCAGGAAACACCGTTCTTTCTTGTTTGCATGTATGAACGAGGCTGCATCGCAGGCCGCAAGTTCTCGGCAGAAAACAGCTCCGGTGCAGCAGGGCCAGATGATTATGGTTCCGGTGCAACAGGGGCAGACGGTTATGGTCCCGGTGCAACAAGGGCAGGCGGTCATGGTTCCGGTACAGCAGGGTCAAGCCGTCATGGTTCCGGTGCAGCCTGGTCAGGCAGTCATGGTCCCGGCACAACAGACGCAGCCGTCTCCCTAGTCTTTTTCGTGTAAATTTTTCTGTGTCCGGCATAAACTTGCGGGCCGTTTTCGCGGATTTATTTTCTCGTGCAATCGGCGAATGGGTAGAAACGCAATCTTTTTTTTATAGGTAATCCGTAATTTTCTCTTTTTTTTTAAATTTGCGCCAAATATTTCTGGATTTATATCGCCTAATTCTGTATTTTGAGGTCATTGATTTTTAGAAGACGGTTACATAGGGCCTTTTTGAATGGTCTTGCTGGTGCGCTTATCGCGGTGGGTTTCGCCTATGCTCAGGCGACGTCCGCGTCCGAGGCGCAGTCTTCGGATGCAGATTCGGCGGAATCCCAGCCGGATCCGGCCGAAACGGAATGGCAACCGACTCTCCACTACATCGATCTCCCGCCTTCTGCCGCTCCGCTCGACAACCTGTTGCCGTTCAACGGGGTCGGTGCGACGCCGAACTTGATGAATACGAGCAAGGGCAGGGTGTTCAGCCACGATATCGACATCGCTACCCGTGAACTCGATGTGAGCGAAAAACGCGTGAATTCCGTTTCCCGCGATACGACGACCCTTTGGACTGCGCACTATCCCGAACTGGCGGACTACGTCTCCGACATGTACGACGTGGGGCGCAGGCGTCTGTGGTTGAACGGGCTGGTTGGCCAGTCGGATGGCGGGTACGAGGCCCCGGAGACCGGTTCCGTGTTCGACATCACTATCCCGGTGAACATGCCCGCGTGGATGAGGGATTTCGGTCTCGACAAGCCCAAGCTCATGCTTCAGGGAACGATGGATATCCGCCTCAAGGGCTACGGCGAAAAGGACGACGCCCCGGGTAGCGACAATACAAGCCTTTGGCCGTCCCCGACGCTGTCATACGACCCGAGTTTCATGGTGAAGGGCAAGATTGGCCCCTACATCACGGTGGAAATCAATAACGTCGAAAGTGGCCTCGGGGTCAAGAACCAAGTCCGCGTGGTTTACGAGGAATCGTACAAGGACGAGTTCGAGGACTATATCTTGCAACGCGTGGAAGCAGGTACGACCTCGCTTACTCTTTCGGGTACAGAACTGACCGGTTACTCTGAACAGCACCAGGGGCTCTTCGGTATCAAGGCCGACTGGAAACTGGGTGACTGGCGCCTCACGACGATTGCCTCGCAGGATGGTGGAAGCCAGGAAGAATACTCTATCAACGCAAGCGAGTCGACGACGGAATTCCAGGTGCTCGACAAGCAGTTCGTGGCTTATCGTTATTACTTCTTGACCTACGAAGCGAGACGGCGCTATATTTCGAGTGTCACGCAGGAGGGGGGCTCGCCTCCTCAATTCAAGGCTAATAACCTGAAGATTTACAAGCGCATTACGACAAAAGTTGACAAGGGCGATAATATCTTTAAAGATTTGAAACTCGTCTATCGGACTCCCGATGGAGGAAAGGTCACAAAAGAAGTGACTCGCATGATTGCGATTCCTAAGGAAGATTACGATTTTGACGAAATGACCGGTATCCTGAAAATTTCCGGGGTGAACCGCAACACAGTGATTGCCGCGAGCTGGGATAGCGATAGCACCGCACGCAAGGAGCGCGTTGTCCGTCATGGCGACGAAGTGGTCCTTGTCCAGTGGGATGCGACTCTTTCAGAACTGGTTGATATCGACAAGTTGATGCTCAGGAACGTGTATTCGATAGGCGTTTCCGATGGGAGCTCGAGTAACTTTGTGCTGCGCCTGAAGAACAAGGCCGGTATGACGAATTCTTTCCTGAAACAGCTCGGCTTGGCCGATTCGATCTCCGGTGCGCCCCTCGTTAACGATTCTAAGATATTCAAGAAAGACAATTCGGGTAGTTATACAGGCGAAATGTGGTTGCCTTGTAGGACTATCCAATATTATAAGAATAAGGATAAGGGAATCTCGCAAGCGGACGCAGAAAAAATGGCCACCGAAAACTGCTTGGAACCATTGCGGGCTTTGGATACAACGGCCGCCATGAGGCAACTGTACACACTCCCGGTTTACAACTTGAACCGCTTTGCTAGCAGGTTCTACTTTGAATCTGTGGGTAAGCGCCGCAATACGACTATCAGTGTGCGTGATCCCAATTCCAGCTATTCCGTGAGTGCGGGTTCCTGTATGGATATTTCTCCGGGTTCCGAAAAGCTGACGGCCGGTTCCACCGTGCTCGTCCGCGACGTGGACTACGAGGTCAACTACGAACTGGGACAGATTGAACTTTTGAGTGAACGCGCCCTCGATCCCAACAAGGAAATTAAGGTGACGTTCGAATGTGAACCCTTGTTCGAGATAGACAACAAGCTTTTGCTCGGTGCCCGCGCCGAGCTCCCGCTGGAACGCTACGGGTTTGGCTCCGGTTCCGTGTTCGGTGTTACGGCGCTGTACAAGAGCCAGAGCACTACGGCAAGGACGCCGACCCTCGGTAACGAACCCTACCATAGCTTCCTCTGGGGCATGAACCTCCGCTTGCAGGATACTATTTCTGCACTGACGACGCTTGTCAACATGATTCCGTTCATCGAGACGCAGGCTATGTCCAACTGGAGATTCGAGGCCGAATTTGCAGCAAGCCGTCACAACGCCAACACGAGCGAATCCAATGACGCCTTGGTCGAGGACTTCGAATCGACGGAGTCTGGCCTGGTGTTCCCGTTGTCCAGGCTCTCTTGGTATCCGGCGTCTCCTCCGGGCGGTGTTTCTTCCGAAGCCCAGACATATATTCCAAGCCAGGACTATCGTCATAGGGGCGAGTTCATCTGGCACAGCAACAGCACCGAGTTGTACAAGTATATCTACCCGAATGTGGGCAATTCCGATGTCGACAACCAGCACCTGACCGTGCTCAAGATGACGCTTCGCGCAAATGACAACCTCATGGGTAATTCCTGGGGTGGTATCATGCGCCCGAACAGTTCGTATTACCAAGATTTGAGCGACATGAAGTACATCGAAATTGTCGCTCGCGGTAACGTGGGTTCTATCTACATCGACCTGGGTCTTGTTAGCGAAGACATCTCTATCAATGGAGCGGCCCCGAATGGTCAGTATGACGGCGAAAACGATTTGGGTACGACGACGGCGCTCCATGACAAGGGTATAGACGGTGTATCCGGTTCGGAAGAAGCGGACTCCATGCATGTGTGGACCTGCCGTGGCGCCGACGATTGCGAACTCAAGAGCAACGTGATCGATGCTTCGACGGTGGATATTGCCCGTGATAACTATTCCGATAAATATGACGACGACAGCGACCCGCCGGTGTACATCAACGGTACCGAAGACAACTCTGGCGAACGCAAGTACGATACCGAAGATATCAACCGTAACGGTTCGTTGGACCAGGACATCAACTTTGTCCGCTATCGAATCGACTTGTCCGATACGACTTCCCCGTACATTGAAAAATTGAGGAACGGCTGGCGCAAGTGGGTTATTCCGTTGAACCAGTACGATACGATTGTTTCTCCGTTGGCTGCCGATTATTTGAGCATCCTTGCTGGTGCCCAGTTCACGCGTCTCTGGCTTGGAAACCTGAATCCGGGTGTTGCCGAGGCCAAGGTGCAGATTGTGAGCTTGGGTGTCATGGGCAACTCCTGGGAAGAGACGACGGTTGCCGATCGTTACGTGACTACAACGTCCGAGAATGCGCAGGTGGTGGAAGTGAACGGCGTCGAAATGATGACGTCTGGATTGGTGACATCCCGCGATACGAGCTATATCAAGGTTTCTACTCTTAATAACCGCGAAAATTCCAACACCTATGTCAAGTCGCCGAATATCAAGACAGAACGCGATACCGACACGAACGCTCCGTTGAAAGAGACTGCGCTCAAGCTAGAGTACCGAGACATGAAGCCCGGACAAGAAGTGGGCGTGACCCGTATTTTCGATACGGAAAAGAAAGACTTCTCCATGTACCGGTCTGTCAAGATGGAAATCCATTACGATACCAAGGCCGACCATGTGCCTGTGCGTTTCGCTTTGCAGTTCGGCGAAGGCTCGCTTGAAGGTTCGAACGACTATTACGAATGGAGCTTCCGTCCGGTAAAGCTGGATGAACATTGTGGTGGCCGCAATCAGGATTGCCACGAGCAGAACTGGCTCGACAACGCGTTCTCCATGAACATCCTGGATTTCTCGCAGTTAAAGCGCGGACGCCGCCCGCCCTTCCTTGAACCGGTCGTGAAGGATCTCGGTGGTGAACGCGATGAACGTCTGCGTTTGGTGGGTAACCCCTCCATTACGAATATCGACTGGGTCCGCTTTGTCATCATTGCCGACTCTTCCGCCGCTCCGGAGGACTTGGAAGGTGAATTCTGGATAAACGACCTCCGCCTTTCCGACATGGATACGGAATGGGGCTATGCCGCACGTGTGAGTGGCCAGGTTGACTTCGCGGACTTTATCTCTGTTTCGGGTGCCGTGCGCTATCAGGACGGAGACTTCGCGACGCTCTCCACTTCCGGCGGTTCGCCGAAGCCCAAGCTTTCCGAGGCCGCAACTCAGCTTGACATTTCGGGCGACATTACCTTTGCCTTGAACAAGTTCCTGAGTGACAGTATGGGATTCCATATCCCGTTGAGCTTGGGTTACGCAAGTTCCACGAAGCGTCCGTATATGAAACCCACGGACGACATGATTCTCGACAGGAGCAGTTTCTCCGACATTACTGGAGATATGTTCAAGAACGACTTGAGCGTAACTTCCAACAAGAAGGAACAAAAACTCCGCGACGAAGGCAAGTCCAAGGGTTACGAGTCGTACACTCGCGACAAGACGTTAGGCTTGAGCTATAGCAAGGATTACAAGGCAAACGAGTCCGCAATGGGCGAGGTGCTTTCTCAGGTATTCTTGGAACGCCCGGCATGGAGCTATTCATACCGCGAGTCCGAGGGCCGTGCGACGACGAGTTCTGATTCCACCTATTCGTACCATACGATGATTGAGTATAAGTTGGGTACGTTCAGCATGTTCAAGTTGACTCCGTTCGGAGGATTGGCCCGGTATGGTTGGGCTTCGGACCTTTCGAAAATTGAATTTGAACCGTGGCCGCAGACATTCGACCTCACTCTGTTCGACTTGAACTACATCCGCTACGTGGACCAGGACCGTGACCCCGATTTCGTGGAACCGCAAGTGGACAAGGTTGTGACCTACACGACCGACTTGAGCCACAAGCTGAACATGCGCTGGAATGTGTTCAACTTCTTGTCGGCATCCTATAGCTTGAACGTCAAGCGTGACATGTTTGGCGGCGGCGACCGTGAAGCGTTTGTCAAGGAGAATTTCTTCTCTCCCGACGATGGCGGCCTGTTTGCTAGCGACGTTGTTTTTGATTACGACCACACGGACCGCAAGGTGTACGTTTCGAGGGATAGTTCGGTGATTGTCCCCTACGATACCATCCCGCAGATGGACGAGAACGGGCAACCCATGGCTATCGACATGCATAATCCGAAAAGCTATGTAATCCGTTACGATACTACGTTGTTCTACAAGGTGGACAGTGTCGGCACGAGGGAGTACGGCAAGTCTTACGGTATCCTGCGTAACGAACGTTCCAGGACGCAGCAGTTCCGGATAAACTTCAACCCTGCAATCATCCCCTTTATCCCCTTCAACACGTCGTTCTCCTCGGATTTCAACCAGTTGAAGACGATTCCCGACAACTATAGCCTTTATGATGAAACGAACATAGACAAGAATTACTGGACCATTTCCCAGACAAACCGATTTGACTTCAACCCGACTTTCAAGATTCTTGATTTCGTGCAGTCCTTTGGCAAGAATAACATTGTCGCTCGGGGCATGGACAAGATTCGTTGGCGTGAAATACGCTTCGCATGGAACGCCACGACCAATACAGTCGGTGAAAACTTTACGCTCGCTCAGTTGTACGAAGAACAGAACGTGACACCGTTCCAGTATTACCTCTACGGTCTCGGTATAGGTAACGGCTACCGTAACCGCGGCGTTTGGAATATTGTTTCGGGCGATATGGGGCTTGACCATCGCGACGACTTTAAAGATTTCGCGGAATACCGCAACCGCCATGTCGATACGCTTGTCTACCAGGGCAGTTTCCGCCATTCCGTGTCCCGTTCGTTCCAGACTGGGACCAGCATCACGCTTCCGTTCTGGGATATTGGCGTGAATGGGGATTTGCAATGGAAGGAAGATTTCGCCCAGGCGCGTGAGTATCCGCTGTATCTCGACACGACAACGGTATGGCCGAAGATTGGTATTGGTGTCAACGTGCCGAACTTCTCGCAGAGAATATCGTTCTTGAACGGCTTCCGTAGTGTTTCGGCGAACAGCCGCTTCGACTACACCTACATCACCACGGTCCGTCCGTTCCAGAGTGCCGAAGATTCCTGGAGCACGGAATGGAATTTCAACCCGCTTATCCGCCTGAGTTTCCTCACGCAGAAGAATATCCGTATCGAGAATGCGGTACGTCTGAGAATTTTGAATGTCGACCGCAGGCCCAAGGAAGAGGTCATCGGCATCACAAGCTGGCCCGATTCCACTGCGGACGGTGTTGACACGACGAAGTATTTCTGGGAAACCCCGTGGATCCACACTTCGCTGTACAACGACTTCGACATTAACGTAGGGGACGATTTCACTATTTCCTACCCGCTCAAGACAAAGCGCGGATTCCAGCTGTGGAAGTGGTACTTCAAGTTGGAAAACGACATCGACTTGAGGCTCACCGCCGGTTACGACTACAAGAAGAGTATCCGCAAGCAGTACGATCCGGACCCGGGTTACAACATGTGGAACGAGGATAGCGGTACCGATGGAGTCTTTAGGGAATGGGAATTTGACGACTGGAACCCTGTGGCCTACAAGCCGAAGTTGTCGAAGACGGACCGTACTGTACCCTCTCGTACGCACGAATGGTTTGTCCGCCCGAGTGCTGGCTACCAGTTCAACAAGATTGCGACCATGAGCAGCTACATCGAGTATAGGCAGATTCATGAAAAACTGGACGACGAAACAGCCCACATTCGCCAGATACTGCAATTCGAAATCGCGCTGATGCTCAGGTTCAACTAGCGCAAACACTAAAAAATCTGTTTAAAGTTTAGGCCCCACTTAAAATAAACGTTTTTGGGGCCTTTTTGTGTTTTGGCACCATTTTTTTTGGTGTTGTATTGGGTAAACTTTCTTTTTTTATAAAAAATACCTATAATTATATAACGATGTCTTTACCTGGGAAAATAAAGAATATGCGTGGAGTTTCTGCAGGGGAGTTCCTATACCGTGTTCGGCAGTTTGTCCGGAATCGTTTGTTTGACCGTCTTGCCGAAGATGGTTTAGGCGTTACACTCCCGATACCCGATTGTAGCATTATCAATACGCCCGATGCGCACCAGTTTTATCGGATCTTTGATTCGTGTGTCGACATTTTCAAGGAAATTGACTGGCATCTGGATGTGTCGACGGGTAAGCGTTTCCCCGCGCTGTTCGCTAACGACATCGATGTGTTCAGTGGCCGTGTCGGCAACGTGAAGTACGTATGGGAAGTGAACCGGATGCAGTTCCTGCTGCACCTCGCGTATACATACGAGACAAGCAAGGATTTGAAGTACCTTGTGCTCTTTTGCCATTATATCGCTACTTGGAGGGAATCGAACCCCTATATGCTCGGTGTGAACTGGTTCAGTAACATCGAGGTGAATTTAAGGCTTATTTGTTGGTATTTCTGTTGGCATTTACTCAATGTAGACGACTTGCGTAACCGTGACAGCGCTGTCGATGAGTTTATCTGTGATGCGTGGATGCCGCTTGTTTGCGAACATACGGAGTATTCGTACCTTCATCCGTCGCTTTATTCTTCGGCCAATAGCCAGTTGGTGGTAGAATATGTGGGTCTATTCTTGGCTACGGTGGCGTGGAAGTTCCCGCATTGGTCGTCGCGGCAAAAGTATGCACACGCTGGCTTGGAACGCGAAATTTTCAGGCAGAATACGGCGGAGGGCGTAAACCGAGAGGAATCTGCGGAACACGTCCAGTTCGTAGGGGAACTGTTCCTGATAGCGGCTGTCGTGGGCCGGAGTGCCGGGATAGAATTTTCCAAGTCTTACAACGATCGCCTGTATGCCATGGCCCGTTACTTGAATGCTTTCTTGGATTGCCAGTGCAACAGCCCCATGTACGGCGACATCGACGATGAGTACGTGTTGCGGACGGATGCCGATGGGCAATTCAACCATTTCAAGTCACTCCTAGTTTCCTTTGCCACATATTTCGGTGATTCCTCGTTCAAGCGCGAGGGGCTTTCTTGGGACGAGAAGAACAGTGTCCTTTTTGGAAATGAGGGCAAAAAGAAGTTCGATGCCCTTGCAAGTACACCCGTTCCGGACGGAAACAATTTCTTTCCGCAAAGCGGACACTTTATCTTTAGGAAGATTGAACAGGAACGCGAGACGTTTATGCATTTCGATGCGGCTCCGCTGGGTTACTTGAACGTTGCTGCTCATGGCCATGCCGATGCCCTTTCGTTTGTCTTGCATGTAGATGGTCATCCGGTCCTTGTCGATCCGGGTTCGTACACCGACCATACCCATGAGGATATGCGCCGCTATTTTGTGGGTACGCTAGCTCACAATACGGTTTGCGTGAACGGAAAAAATCAGGCCGAACATATCGGCCCTGTGATGTGGTTGAATCATTATAGGGTGAATGTCCTTTCTAGCGATGAATTTGCGGGGGAGGCGACAGCTACCCATGACGGCTATGCATCCGAAGGAGTGATGCATACGCGCCAGGTCAAGTATGACCGAGACAAGGACGAGTTCTTGATCAAGGATTCTTTGCAGTGCTCGCATCCGGTCTCTTTGGAAATACCGTTCCATCTGCATCCGGATGCGTCGCTGGCATTACATGGTTCGAACGCCGAGATTTCTGTCCCGGGCTGCCGTTGTGTGACAATTGCGTTGGACCCGAAACTATCTTATGCTGTTCGCGAGGATGGTTGGTTCTCTGATCATTTTGCCTCGAAGCGAATAGCAAAATTCCTTTATGCAAAGATCGAATGTTTCGGCGATGTAGAATTCGAAACGCGAATCAAAGTCGTTTCGAAAGTTTGTCCGAAATAATTATCTGACAATTCCCACGTTGGACTTTTTCACGAAGCCGCGGATGGCGTCGCCCAGGCGGATTTCGACGAAGTTGCCCTGTTCCGAGAGCACTTCGAAACTCGTGCCTTCGGAAAGCGTGTTGAGTGTCTGAGACCTGTCGCTTGGGGCGCTGGTGATGTCGGCGTCTTTTGCCGTGACAACTCCCGTGATTTCGGTTTCGGCAACGAACGCCTTGTAGGCGGCACTTGTGCCGATGACACCGAATACGACGGCGACAAAGAACACCGTTCCCGTGCAGGCGTTCTTCGCACGGTCCCCGTGGACAAGGATGCGCAATACAGAGACGATAGCAATGAGCCAGAACAGGCCGAGCAGCACAAAGAGCTGCACCTTGAGCGATAACGCGTGGTGCGCCTTGAACAGCGCCGAGAGAATCGGATTTTCCTCTTCGTCGTCCACCTTGTCCTTGGTCATGGCTTGGGCGAATTCCAAGTTGTGCATGTAGTCTTCGTCGTTGGGGCGGAGTCGTAGCGCTGTCTTGTAATTATAGATGGAAAGTCCGAGCTGGCCATTGCGGAAATAGGCGTTGCCCAGATTGTAGTAGAGGTCCGCGTTCTGGTAACCGTTGTCGACGCAGTTCTGCCATTCGTCAATAGCGCGTTCGTATTCACCTTCGTTGTAGGCCTTTGTCCCGGCGTCGATCCCGGCACAACCCGCACTCTCCGCAAAACTAGCGACAGTACCTCCAATCAGTACGATCAATGCGAATAGAAAAGATTTCAACTTCATGTTACTACGTTCCTTCCAAATACTAATTACATCTTCAATCAGGTTCGAGGCCCGAGGCTCGAGGCACGAGGTTCGATATCTCATACCTCATACCTCAAAGCGAAGCGACCTCACTTCCTACTGTCTACTACCTACTTCCTACTTCCTACTAACTCACACAGCTCTTCCACGCTCTTGAGCATAGCATCCTGCTCGTCGCGGGTGGTGGACACTGGCGCAAACCGTGCAAACGCGCACTTCTCGAGCCACTTGTCAATCTTGTCGATGGCGCCCTCGTCAAGCCCGAGTTTCCCGAGTTCCAGCTTCATCTGGTCGCGGGTCATGCCCTTGAACTCCAGGTTGTTGATGTCGCTCAAGTAGTCGATGAGGCCTGCTTCGAGTGCCGCATAGAACGCCTTGGTGTCGCCGTTCTTCATGGCCGCATGTGCGCTCGCGAACTTGCCCTTGAGCATCTTCTTCGCCTTGCCCTTGCGGATGAGCGCCGCGTCGCTGCTATGCTTGCGGTGGCTGCGGATGAGGCCGACCGCCACGAGGTAGAACGGGATGGCTGCGGCAAAGAGAATCCAGAAAACGATGTTCCTGTGCGGAGCCGGGGATTCCCCGTTGCCTTTGACTGCGTGGATAAAGCGGATGTCGCTACCGAGCGCTTCGATTTCTTGTTTTTGCACGCTGGTGGGGCGGGTGGCTGCCGGCATGAATGTTGCTTCGGCTGCAGCGTCCCCCTTTTCGACCTCGATGGTCCAGGGGCCGAGCGTTTCGGACTGGTAGGCCCTTTTGGCGGGGTCGAACCACGAGTACGAAATTTCTGGGATTTCGAACGTGCCCTTCTTTTTGGGGTAGAGGAATATCTTGATGTTCTTGGTTGTCACGACCTTGTTGCCGGATACCTTCTTGTCGATGCTGTTTTCGGGCGGCACGGAACGGAAGTCGTCAAAGCTAGGCAGTTTCGGGTCGGTGATGGTGCCGGGTGTTCCGTCGCCTCGGATGGTGATGGAAAGCGTGAGCGCTTCGCCGACCTTCAGGTGGTCTTTGTCGAAGTCTGCGTTAAAGCTGTAGTTGCCCACCATTCCCGAGAAGTTTGCGGGCCTTCCCTCGGCAGGGAGCGGCTTTACGCTGATGTTCACTACGGGGGTGGTCGCTTCGGTCTCGATGGATTCCTGCTTCACGCTCCGGCTCGAGAACGACATGTTGCCCATCTGTTTTTTCTCTTCGACAACCTTGGGCTCACCGCGCTTGGTGTACTTGAACTTGAACGGCGGAATCTGGAGGTTGCCGCTCTTGGTGGGGCTTAGCCAAGCGAATTTCGCGCTCGCCTGCATTTCGCGGCGGGCACCTTCGACCGGCTTGAATTCCATGTTGGAGAGGTCACTCCTGTGGACGATAAAATCGCTGCCGGTGTTCATGTCGGTGGCCTGGAGGTTCCCTTCGAAATGCTCAAAGGTGTGGAAGCCAAGCGTGACGTAGAACTGTTCCCCTTCGTAGATGCTCTTCTTGCTTGGGGTGAGGCTCACGGCCAGGGCGTCGTCGTTGTAGGAACGCTGTACGTTGACGACCGAGCTTCTGCGGATAATGCGCGGCTCTCCATCGATGGTCCATATAATTTGGCCTACGTCCATCTGTCCTGTCTTTTTAGGGGCGCGAATTTTGAATGTGTAAATGCGCGCTTTGTAGGGCCTTCCGCCACCGCCGAAGAACATTTCTTCGAAGCCGGGACGCATGAGCTGGTCCGTACTGTCGATGCCCATGAAGGTAAAGCCGTTTTTAGCCTCCATCTGGAGAACATCCCTATTGGCCGGGAGTTCATTTAAGGGGATGATAAACTGAAGACCGAATGTCTGCCCGGCCTCGATACGCTCGCGATCCAGTTGGAACGATGCGTCGGCCACTGCGAGGGCTGCGAGGGCGAGGCAAGTAA